>CAZFEA010000091.1:0-10831 GCA_964518085.1 uncultured Dehalococcoidia bacterium | reverse complement strand
GTTCCGGGGTCTGCCCGAGAAGGACAGGAGGGCGTTCCTGTTTGACAACGTGGTCGACGCCAGGGGAAGGAAATTCGATGTCCCGCTCCTGGTTGCCTGCTATGCCGCTTCGGCCGAGGTCTACGCCATCGGGATGAAGTGCGAACCCTCCGAGATCATGAAACATTGGGCGGAGGCACAACTGCATCCCATAGCCCCGGTGATGGTCGCCAAGGCGCCGGTGCAGGAGGTCGTGCACACCGGTGACAGCCTGTGCGAGCACGGCGGGCTGCTGGAGTTCCCTATTCCCCTGTCGACGCCTGGTTTCGACAATGCACCGTACATTACCGCCGGGGCCTGGGTGAGCAAAGACCCGGACACCGGCTCCCGTAACATAGGGGTTTACCGGGGTATGCTTCGCAGCGCCACCAGGACGGGGATCAACTGCTTCGCGCCGCAGCACCTCAGGCTTCACTGGGACAAGTGCAAAAGCAAAAACATACCCTTGCAGGCGGCCATCATACTGGGAGCCACCCCCAACATCGGCTATGTAGGCGCCACCAAAATACCCTTCGGCACCGATGAGTATGCCGTGGCCGGGGGAATCGCCGGTGAGCCGGTGCAACTGGTAAAATGCAAGACCGTCGACCTCGAGGTGCCGGCGTCGGCCGAGGTGATCATCGAAGGCGAACTGCCGACGGTAGCCATGGAATTCGAAGGACCCTTCGGCGAACATCCGGGTTACATGGGAAGCCGCAACCTCGACCCGTACTTCAATGTGACCTGCATAACTCATCGGCGGAATCCGATAGATACTGCCTGGATAGACCAGTTCCCTCCCAGCGAGGACACCAAGATCAGGAATATCGCTTATAGCGCCGTGTTCTACAAGTTTCTCAGGTATGACTGCAACATACCGGGGATTCTCGACGTAGCGCTGCATGAGGACAGCGGCAGCAACCAGTTGTGCGTGGTCAGGATGAAAAAGAGCTATGCCGCAGAGTCCTGGCAGGCGCTGTTTGGCGTTTCCACCCTGAATCCCAACTGGGGCAAAATCGTGATCGCTGTCGACGATGACATCGATCCCTACAATCTTGACTCTGTAGCCTGGGCGCTGTGCTACCGGATGCAACCCCACCAGGACATACGGATTCTCCCGGGCAAGAACGCGCCGCTGGACCCATCGGCGGCGCCGCCGGAGGAACTGGCGGGCAAGAGGGTTACCGCGCCCACTTCGGCGGTGCTCATCGACGCCACCAGGAAATGGCCCTATCCGCCGGTCTCGCTGCCTAAACAGGAGTACATGGAGAAGGCACGGCAAATCTGGGAAGAGATTGGCCTGCCTTCGCTGACCCCGAGAACGCCGTGGTTCGGTTATTCGCTGGGGGCCTGGACGCAGGAGAACCAGGAAGAAGCCGACCTGGCGGTAAGGGGGGACTGGGAAAAGACCGGAGAAAAATTCGCCCGGCAGAGACAGCAGGCATGACTGTCATTGCGAGCGCAGCGAAGCAATCCCGTCAGGGAGCACTCAAGTTGTCATTGCGAGCGTAGCGAAGCAATCCCGTCGTTGTGTTGGCTCCCGCAAGTCGAGATTCCTCGCAAGATTAGCCGATATGGACAAAGAGTATTACTTCTATTTGCTGGCTAACGAGCGTAACACGGTGCTTTATGCCGGTGTGACCGGTGACTTGACTCGAAGGGCCTGGGAACATAGACAAGGCGAGTAAAAGGCTTTACCAAAAAATACAACGTGCATAAGCTGGTTTTCTACGAGGTTTATCAGGATATCGATGCGGCTATCGCCAGGGAGAAGCAGGTAAAAGGCGGGTCCAGGCAACGGAAAGAGGACATGATTAACAGGATGAATCCGGAATGGAAAGACCTTTTTGCGGGGATAGCCGCATAGCGGACCACATCATGAAGATTACGCCATGGCGGGATTGCTTCGTCACCCCCGGCAAGCCGTGGTATTCCTCGCAATGACAAGTGGAATCATCGCCATCGATTGCGGCGGTACCTTTACCGATCTGGTCCACGTGGACGAGGCCGGCGAGGTGCATTGCACCAAAGCAAGGTCCACGCCACGGGACTTTTCCGCCGGCACCCTGGATGCGGTTAGCGACCTGGCAGGCCGGCTGGGCATTTCTTCGAAGGAATTGCTGGGCAGGCTGGACCTCTTCGCCTACAGCAGCACAGTCGCTACCAACATGTTGATCACCCGCAATGGCGCGCTGACGGGATTGATAACCACCCGTGGATTCGAAGATACCCTGCTTATCGGTCGCATCTTCCAGAAGATCGCCGGCCTGAAAGAACAGGAGATGATCAACATGGCCCACCTGGACAAAGCCGAGCCGATCATCCCCCGCCAGTTGATCAAGGGCGTGACCGAAAGGATTGACTACAAGGGGCAGGTCATCGTGCCTCTCAACACGGACGATGTGACCAGGGCGATCGGTGAACTGGTCCAGGCCGGTGTCGAGGCGATAGCCGTGGCTACGATGTGGTCCTTCATGAACCCTCGCCACGAAGTGGAGATCAGGCGGCTGATCAAGGACTTACATCCGGCAATTTTCGTGTCCATCTCCAGTGAACTGGCGCCGGTCATAGGCGAATACGAGAGGATGGCCACGACCGCGGTCAATGCCTATGTCGGGCCGGTCAATTCGCGGATGTTTGTTTCTCTGAGCCGGAACCTGCAGCAAGCCGGGCTTAACCGGGAACCGGTCATGATGCAGGGGTCAGGCGGCTATACCACCGGCGCCCAGGCCGCGGAGAAGCCGGTGCTCACGTTGTCATCCGGTCCCGCCGGGGGAGTGGTCGCCGCCATGGTCTACAGCCAGTTGCTTGAAGAAGATATCATCACCGCCGATGTCGGCGGGACAAGTTTCGATGTCGGCCTGGTAATCAACGGCCAGGCTGAGTTCGCTGCCCGGCCGGTGTTCGGCCAGTACCATCTGTGCCTGCCGCTCCTGGACATCAGCTCCATCGGCGCCGGCGGCGGCAGCATCGCCTGGATAGAACCCGCTACCGGCCGGCTCAAGGTAGGGCCTCGAAGCGCCGGGGCCGATCCCGGTCCAGTCTGCTATGGGCTGGGTGGCCAGGAACCAACGGTGACTGATGCCGACTTTGTCCTGGGCAGATATAATCCGCGCAATTTTCTGGGTGGCAGGGTAAAGGTAGACCATGGTCTGGCGGTAGACGCCCTGAAGAAGAAAATCGCTGGCCCGCTCGGTTTGCCGGTAGCCGAGGCGGCGATGGGAGTGGTCGACATTGTAGATGCCCATATGGCCGGCCTGGTCAGGAAGATCACTGTCGGCCGGGGCCACGACCCGCAGAAATTCGTTTTGCTGTCTTTTGGGGGCGCCGGTCCCGGACATGTGGGCTCCTTTGCCCCGGCGGTCGGCGTCAAGCGCGTGGTAGTGCCCCGCCATGCCTCGGTGTTTTCGGCCCTGGGAATCGCCACTTCGGACGTGGTCTATATCCGGGAGGTTTCCGATCCGATGCCGGCGCCTTTTGATTCATCCAGACTTAACGATATTTTTGGCCGCCTGGAAAAGGAAGTCAGTCAGGAGCTGGCCCGCGTCGGCATCAAACCCGAGAACGTGAGCCTGGTACGCAGCGCCGACATGAAATACAAGGGGCAGGTCCACGAGGTCCGCACGCCGGTGCCGGGTGGGGCATTTACCGCGGAAAGCTCGGAACAAACGGTGACTAACTTCGAGCTTGGTTATGAGCGGAAATACGGCCAGGGCACGGCCTACAAGGCTGCGGGCATCCAGGCGATAACGTGGCGGGTCAGCGGCTATGGCCGGGCGGCAAAACCGGCATTCAAGAAACTTCTCCTCGGTCCATCTTGCGCCGAGGGAGCAACCGTTGGCGCCAGGGAGGTATATTTTGGCGAGATGCGTGGCGCGGTCCGAACGGAAATCTATGACCGCGAAAAACTGTCGCCGGGAAACGAAGTGGCAGGACCAGCGATCATCGAGGGACGGGATACGACGATAGTTGTGCATCCCGGCCAGAGGGCCACCACCGACCAGTATCTCAACACCGTCCTGGAATGGAAATGAAAAATTGGAAAATTGGGAGATTGAAAGATTAGGGTGACGGACCCGGGGAACTCAACGAACCCAAGGAACCCAATGAACTCAGCGAACTCATTATCGCCGATCACATTCGAAATAATCAGCAACTCCATGGTGGCCATCAACGATGAGGCCGGGGCTACGGTGCGCTTCGTCTCCGGTTCCCCGGTGGCCACCGATGTCTTTGATTACAATACCGGCCTGCTGACCGCGGAGGGGGAGGTCTTCGCCACCGGGGTCTATATCTCGATACATGCCATCTCGCTGGAGCACATTGTCAAGGACATACTCAGGGAATACCGGGAAAACCCCGGCATCGGCGATGATGACATGTTCCTGTGCAACGATCCCTACGTGGGCGCCCAGCACCAGAACGATGTCGCCCTGGTAGCGCCCATTCACTATCACGGCCAGCTCATTGCCTGGACGGGAGTGGCCATTCACCAGCTTGATGTGGGAGGACCCGGCAAGGGGCAGGTAAGCGTGGGCGCCAGTTCGATATACGAAGAAGCGCCTCCGGTGCCGCCGGTGAAAATAGTGGAACGCGGCGTCCTTCGCAAGGACATCGAAAGGGAATACCTGCGGCGTTCAAGAACGCCGGAGATCGTCGGCCTGGACCTTCGCGCTATGATCGCTTCCAACAACGTTTCCAGCAAGCGTATCCGGCAACTGGCTGAGACCCACGGTCTGGAAGCATTGCAGGAAACCATGCGGCGTACCATTGCCTTCGCGGACAGGGCTCTTAAAAGCAAGCTAAAGGACATACCGGATGCCACCTGGCGGCACATCGGCTACCTGGATTACGAGGGAAAGACCTATCCCTGCCATCTGGCGTTGAGCAAGCGGCAGGACAAGCTGGTGTTCGACTTCACCGGGACAGCCGCCCAGGCGCCGGCGGTGATCAATTGCACCCGGGTCGGCCTCCAGGCCGGCGTACTCTGCGCCATCCTGGCCTACCTTTGTTACGATGCCCCCTGGTGCCCCTCCGGGGTGATGAGGAGCGTCGAGATCGTCTCTGAACCGGGCACCGTGTTTGACGCCCGGTGGCCGGCGGGAACATCCAAGGCTACTACCGCCGCTAACTGGGAAGTCATCGATTTGAGCTCGCTTTGCCTGGCGAACATGCTGAATAGCAGCCCACGGTTTCGCAGCCAGTTGATGGCCCCATGGAAGTCTTTTTCCATCACCGAGGACCTTTTCGGCGTCGACCAGAGGGGCCAGAGCTTCGCCACCTTTCTTTCCGATTTCATGGCCGGTGGAGGAGGGGCGCGGAGTTTCAAGGACGGCATAGATACCGGTGGTTTCCTGAGTTCCGTCGCCTGCGCCGTGGCCAATGCCGAGGTCAACGAATACTACTACCCTATCATGTACCTTTACCGGAGGCAGGCGGCCGACACCGGGGGGCCGGGCAAGTTCCGCGGTGGGGCCAGTATCGAGACCATGTATATCGCCCACGACGTTCCACAAATACCGTTCAAAATCGTCCATGTCCTCGGGGTCGAACAGTCGCAGCCCGCGGGGATACAGGGGGGATATCCCGGGAGCACCAATCAGGTGGTGCTCAAGCGTGGCACCAATGTACATCCCTTGCTGGCGTCAGGAAAGCTTCCGGCAACCCTGGGCCAGATCGCTGGTAAGCTGGAGGTGCCGCCTGCCATCGCCGTCACTCACATGAAGAGGGACGACGTCTATGCCGCGCTAGGAAGTGGCGGTTCCGGCTTCGGCGATCCGCTGGAGCGCGACCCGGGACGTGTGGCTGTGGACGTAGTCAGCGGGCTGGTGTCGGTCGAACAGGCTCGCAAGACCTATGGCGTCACCCTGTCCGGAAGTGATGTTGACCCGGACCAGACCGCGCTTCAGCGCCAGCGATTGAAGGGGGAAAGAACACGGTGGAGGAAAGGAAAGGAGTTTGCCAGGAGGGTCTCAGGTAAGGACCAGGAACCGCTGCAGGAGATCAGTGAGTATTTGTCCGCGGTCCGCTGCGACGGCCAGGTCCTGATCCGCTGCCGGTGCGGGCACGTCCTCTGCGATGCCGGGGAGAACTACAAGGAATATGCCATGTTTGACGAAGGACCGCTGCAAAGGGCGGGGCCGAACATGGACCCGCACCGGACCGGCAGGGACAAGTTCGTTTTCCGGCGTTACTGCTGTCCCGCCTGTTACACTCTGCTGGAATCGGAAATTGCCCTTAAGGGCGCCCCGGTGCTGTGGAGCTACGTGACGGGGGACACTGTTGTTTGAACATTTCCGTTACAGCAAGCGCCATCGGCTCGAAGTTTTGATCTGTCAGGGATCTCTGCCAAAGAAGAAATTAAACGGCATAGCGATGGTCTGCTTGTCGATAGCGACGATCTCTGTCCCTGGATAGAGGAGGAGCGATAGGACATGTCTGTCTTTCAGGTGCCCTGCGCAATCTTTTATGCCGGAAAGATCGGACCTCTCAAACCTATGAGACCACTTTACCTCTATGGCCACTACCCTTTCACCTTGCTCCAGGAGGAAATCCACCTCTTTTCCGGCATAGGTGCGCCAGTAATAAAGTTGATACCGCATATCTTCCAGGAAAATGAGCCTTCTCAGTTCAGTGGCCACCCAGGTCTCAACCATGGCTCCCACTCTCCCCTGCCTCTCCAGGGTTTTCCAATCCTCGACGGCGGAAAGATGGCAGGCCATGCCGCTGTCCCCAAGATACAACTTTGGCATCTTTATCAATCGCTTGCCTATGTTCAGAAAATAGGGTCTGACCAGGAATATCTGATAGGTGGCTTCGAGGAGATCTACGTATCTCCTGAGCGTGGCGAATGGAATGCCCAATTCCCTCGATATCTCGGAAAAGTTGATGATCTGACCCGTTCGGAACGACACCAGGCTCAACAGCCGGTTGAACTCAGGCATGCGTTCGATAGCTGCCATATCCCGTATGTCTCGTTCGATATAGGTCTGCCTGTAGGAATCGAACCAGCGCCGCCGGGACTTTGCCGAAGCCAGCAGTGAAGGCGTGGGATATCCTCCGGCAATTATGCGTTCTTCAATGTCTTTCCTTCTGTCGGGCAGGGAACGGGTGGCCCATTTTCTAAGCAGAACATTAACATCCGTCGCGGCAAACAGGTCTTTTAGAACCGAAGGAGTTCCCTTGCCAGCTATTTCCGACCACATGAATGGCTGCAACTCATGGAGGGCCACTCGGCCCGCCAGCGTCTCGGAAACCCTGGCCAGCGTTATTATGTTCGCGGATCCGGTGAGCAGGTACTGCCCCGGCTTGCGGGCCCTATCAACCGATGCCTTTATGGCGCGCATTAGGTCCGGCGCCTTCTGCACTTCATCTATGATGGCCGGGACGGGAGTGCCGCTTATGAAGCCATCTGGGTCCTGCAACGCAGCATCCAGTACAACCCTGCTGTCCAGGGTGAAGTACGTGCCCTGCCATTCAGTCGCACCCAGGTTCTGGACCAGAGTGGATTTCCCCACCTGCCTTGCTCCGGTGACGAGAACCACGGGAAAATGGCGGAGGGAATCAAGAATGTCGGCAGCCATGTGCCGCTTTATCATGTTGACAATTTAACCATCTGGTGGTTAAATTGTCAAATTTACAGACGCACGGTGAGGAGAGAACATTGGAAGACTTACGAAGCTGGTTGAACAGGATATCCGCGAGAAAAGAACTCAAGGTTATCGAGGGCGCCGACTGGAACCTGGAAATAGGAGGCATAACCCAGCTAAACTGGAAAAACCGCCGGAATCCGGCCCTGCTTTTTGACCGCATCAAGGGCTCTCCCCCGGGGTACCGCGTGCTCACCGGTTCCACGGCGATTCCCGGCCGGATAGCGATGACCTTTGGGTTGGAATATTCCGGAGAGCGTGAGCTTCTGGAAGAATTCGGCCGCAAGATGCCAGGCTGGCTCAGCGATGCGGACAAATTTGCCCCGGGGGTGGTAAATAGCGCACCGGTGACCGAGAATGTCCGGTCCGGCGCTGCCGTCGACCTGCTCAAATTTCCAACCCCTTTGTGGCATCTGGAGGACGGCGGAAGATATATCGGCACGGGCTGCTGCGTCATCACCAGGTCGCCCGACTCGGGCGAAATTAATCTGGGAACCTACCGAGTGATGCTGCATGACACGAATACCCTGGGCTTGTTCATGGTCCCGGGGCGCCACGGACGCATTCACTGCGAGGACTATCACCGCGAGGGTAAGGCCGCACCGGTTGCCATCAGCTTTGGACATCATCCCCTGTATTTCAGGGCCGCGGCGGCCGACTTGCCCGCCGGCGCGGAGTACGGTTTCATCGGCTCGGTAGCAGGAAGCCCGGTGGAGATCATTACCGAGGAGTTGACGGGGTTGCCCGTTCCGGCAGGCAGCGAGCTGGTTGTGGCCGGCTTGTGTCCGCCGGACGTCTTTTTGCCGGAAGGTCCCTTTGGGGAATACACCGGCTATTATGGCGGCAGGGCGCCGGCACCGGTCGTCAGGGTGGAGAGGGTCTATCACCGGGACGATCCTATAATCCTGGGTTCGCCGCCGGGCCGCGCCCCGAGCGACTCCAGCTATTTTATGGCTTTGATGGAGAGCACTGTTATCCGGAACCATCTGGACTCGGCCGGGGTGCCGGACATCAAGTGCGTGTGGCTGTGTGAAGTGGGCGGTCCACAGTTAATCATCGTGTCGCTGAAACAGAGGTATGCCGGACACGCCAAGCAGGCAGCCATAATCGCTTCGCAAAACCCGGCGGGAAACAACATGGGAAGGTATGTCATAGTTGTCGACGAAGACATTAATCCCATGGACATCAACGATGTGTTGTGGGCGCTGGCCTACCGTTCCGACCCGGAAACGGGCATTGATGTGCTCCGGCGCACGAGGAGCAATTCCCTGGACCCGATGTCCCGGCGGACCGGCGGTGTCTGTTTTAACACCACGGCGGTCATCGATGCGTGCAAGCCCTTCGAACGGCTGGAGTCTTTTCCCAGGGAAATTTGCGTTGACAGGGCGCTTCAGGCTAAGATTGAGCATTATTTGAGGGATAACACGTAGTGGCACGTTGCACGTGCGTGGCCGCACGTTGCACGTGCCCGTAGCTGCACGTTGCACGTGCCGGATGCACGCGTGCCGCCCTGATCAAATACTATAGGAGGCAAGAAGAATGCGGAACATAACATTATTGATGGTCATGTTGCTGGGTGCGGTCGCCGCGGCTTGCTCAGCGGCCCCGTCAACACCGGGCGGGGGGCCGGCGAAGGGACCGGATACCGCCCCCAGGCCTGCCGCACAGCAGGACCGGTGGACGGCCGTGGTCGAGGCAGCCCGGAAAGAGGGGACGGTCACGGTATATTCGACAGCTGGGACGGACGCTCGCAAGGAAGTTGAAGCCGGGATGCAGGAGAAGTTTGGAATCAAAGTCGAGTTCGTAGTCGGCAGGGGCGCCGAAGTGGCCCAGAGGGCCATCACCGAGAACCGGGCAGGCATTAACCTGGTCGATGCGTTTGTCGTTGGCAGCACGGTCATCATCTCCTCCATAAAACCAAATAATCTGGCGGCACCCATCGAATCAGTTTTGATTTTGCCCGAAGTAAAAGACCCGAAGGCATGGCTTGGCGGGAAGCTGCCCTTTGCCGAGAAGGACCGCGTGGGAATAAACATCTCCGCCTCGTACGATACCTACGTCTCGTTCAATACCGACATGGTTAAAGAGGGCGAGATAGCTTCCTATTATGATGTGCTGAACCCAAAGTTCAGAGAGAAAATCGCCATGTTCGATCCTGTGATCAGCGGAAGCGGCCAGGCGGCCATCGGCCATATCGACTACGTCCTGGGAAAGGATAAGGGCAGACAGTTCATCCGCGACCTGGCGAAACAGCGGCCGGTTATCTCCGCCAACTACCGGCAACTGGCCGAGTGGCTGGCCAGGGGCAAATATGCTGTGGCCATAGGAAGCCGGGTGGAAGAGACCACGGAGTTTCGGAAACTGGGTTCGCCCATAGCCCTGGCGCGACCGAAAGAAGGCGGAAAGATCGGCTCGGCTGGAGGCTCGCTTGCCGCCGCCGCCAGGCCCGCCCACCCCAACGCCATGCTGGTGTTCGTCAACTGGATTCTGGGCCAGGAAGGCGGCACCCGCTTCCAGAGGGGCTTTGCTAATCCCAGCGCCAGGCTTGACGTGGTGAAAGCCGAAGGCGACCCCTACGTGGTGCGTCCGGGAGAGAAGTTCTATATTGAGGATGAAGAGACCATCGACCTGAAGACCGCCACCGCCTTGTTCAGCAAAGAGGTCTTCGGGCCGCTGATGAAATAGTTTTTGGAGCCCGCCTGTAGCGGCGCGGTTTCCACGCCATTTGGTAGCAGTACGCTGCGCGTCCAGTGGCTGGGACGTCCCGCAAGGCTCGGTGCGGGAGGGTCAGTGAAGCTTAGCGCCTGTTGCCTGGCGCCCGTTGCCTATTGCCCTGGAAAAGACGGAGACGACGACGGCGACGGGTGAAGGTAAAGGGTAAGCTGGTGAAGGTAGCGGCGAGATGGAGGTAGCGGTAGCGGCGATGGCTTGTGGTTCTGGCTTGGCATTGGTGTCTGGCTTGGCATAGTTACTGGTTTTTCGGTCGTTCGTCGCCGGCGTCGTCATCGTCTTGGTCTGAATCATAGTAAATTCCTTCTTGTTTGCCCCTTCACGTCAATTATCTAACGGGAGACCGGGTATTTTGTTACAACAGTGACTTTCATATTCCCTAGTGTCCTGACAGGCGTTCAAATGACATTAATATGGTATCTGGAGACTTTGTC
>CAZFEA010000090.1:0-10922 GCA_964518085.1 uncultured Dehalococcoidia bacterium | reverse complement strand
TCAATGTTCGTGGAGATCTGGCTCTTTAGAGGGTCAATGTTAGTGGAGATTCACAAAGTCGAAGAGGCGGAAGCAGACGGCTCAACCCACTAATGCGTTCAGTCAATATCCCTCGTTTGGGCAAAAGAAAACTGGACTGCGAATACCTTGGTATGGGTTCTGTCTATTGAACACAGTGGACCACCATCGTTGACTCGAACCTGGGACCGGAACGCGGAAGAGCAGGGCTGTGATGCTAAAAATTGAAGCCAGAGAACCTCGAAAGTCCTACCTATTGGAACCTCAGGCCTGGAGGAAATGCCAGGGTGGGCACTTACAAATCTTCCCGAGCTATCCAGTCTGTATTTCGGCTTTTCAGACGGACCGTGGTAGGAAGAATTGGAGAAGAAGTTTCTCTAAGCCCGCACTGGTGAAAAATGTCCGTTTAGTCGTAGTCTTTTTGGGGCCATCAAAGTCCCGGGGCCGAAATCGTGCGGGCTCAGACGATCGGCCTTACGACGACGAGGGAAATTTGATGGAAAGGCAAAAGCCGGTTTGGGAAGGAATGGTCGGGGCGAGTGGATTCGAACCACCGACCTCAGCGTGCTGACATTGACATTACCGCACAACGGGTAGTATAAGCCGGGATGCCCACTTGCGGGTCTCTTCGATGATTCTCTTGTTTATTTCCTGCCAGCGGGCCTTGGCTTCAATAAACTCTTCCCGTTCGGGATAGTACTTCTTTCCCTCGGTGGGGATGAGCAGCGGATTAATCCCTTCGGTGGAGGCGTCGAGCCTCATGCTGGGGCTGCCGAAGCTATTAGCGAAAACAGACTGTCCTTCAGCGCTGAGCAGCCAGTTTATGAACACCATCGCCGCATTGGGGTGGGCGAGCTCACCGGGCACACCCAGCGCGCCGGCCACCGCGGTCATCAGGCTGTCTTCTTCTATCATGGCAAACTTTATGGGAGCTTTGACGGCCATGAGCTCATTGGTGATATCCGAGGATGAGCCAGAGAGACCTTCCTTGTCGGTGTAGGGGAGTCTTCCACCCCGCCATGCCTTCGGGTCGAGCACCTCGGGCAGCACCAGCAATGGCTCGACGGGTGAAAGGAGGCCCTGCGGCTTCATGTTCCCGATGAGGGTGCTGTTTCCTCCGCCAAAAACGTCTACCAGTTTGAGGCTGGCTTTTTGTTCGGCATTGACCTTGGCGATGGTCTCGGTGCCGCGGGTGAAGACCGAGAACTCGGCATTGATGCCATATTTTTCCTCGAAAGCCTGGGTGAGGGCCTGCCTGGGCTTGGGTCCCCAGGTGGTGTATATGGTCACCGTACCCTCTTTTTTGGCTGCCGCCAGGGCATTCTGTCATCTCTGCTCCCAAGAGGCTTTGGGGGCGCCGGACGCCGGCACCACCGCCGGTTCAGGCTCTTTGGCAGGAGGGGGCTGGTTGGCCTGCCGACAGGCAGAGGAAAGGGTCCCAAGAAAAACGAAGACCGTGATTAACCATAGTACTGCTTTCAACGTGTGCCGCCGGTTCCAAGTTTCGCGCCGGTTGTACCACACATAGTGAAGAATGCGAAGGAGCCACCGGCCCGTGTTGGCGGCCGCCAACTGCTACCAGGCCCAGTAGGTGCTATAATGATGGTAGTGCTTTATTGCCCGAGGTGGCCCACAGTGAGACCCGATCATCCCGGGCGTGTTGCCCGTAGTCCGGAGCCGTGCGGTTAACCCGCAATAGCGGGCACCAGCAAGCTGCTGCGCCCCGTGGGTGAGCCGGGCCGCAGAAGGGGCGCAGGCGAAAGGCGAATGCCACAAAAAATACTGATTGTAGAAGACGATAGGTTCCTGGTGCAGATGCTGAGGCTGGGGCTGGAAAGGGAGGGGTTTGAGATCTCGGCGAGCCGGGGGGGGGACGCGATGAAGCTGTTCAGGGAGCACCGGCCTGACCTTGTCATCCTCGACTTGATGCTGCCAGACATTACGGGGGAGGAACTGTGCCGGTCTCTTCGCGCCGAAGCCCAGGTGCCGATCATTGTCCTGACGTGCCGGGACGATGTCAAAGATAAAGTCAGCCTCTTCAGGCTCGGCGCTGACGATTATGTTGTCAAGCCGTTCGACTTCGAAGAGTTGCTGGCCAGAATCCAGGCCCGCTTTCGCGAAACGGGCAGGTCCGCAACCCGTCGGGAGGTGCGTTTCCTGGACATCGTTGTCAACCCAATCACAAGAGAGGTGCGGCGGGCCGGCGTGACCGTCAAGTTGACAGCTAAAGAATTCGATTTGCTCTATTTCCTCATTCGCAACCCCCGCCAGGTATTTTCCAAAGATGCTCTCCTGGAGAAAGTGTGGGGCTATGACGACACCGGCGGGACTAACACCGTGGAAGTACACGTAGGTCATCTCCGGAGCAAGCTGGGCGAACCTCCGGTCCTCCAGACGGTTCGGGGGGCGGGCTACAGCCTCCGGCTGGATTCTACGTAGGGCTGATGCTAACTCTCCGCCAGCGGTTCTTCCTCCTGTATCTGGGTTTGATCAGCATTAGTCTGGTCGGGATCGGGCTATTTACCTACAAAGAGGTCGAAACCATTCTTGTCTTCAACCGCACTAAGCAAAGCCGCGACTACGTCACCAGAATCCTGTCGAACGCTGAGCAGTCCGGAGACATCCGGGCAAATAACCTGCAAGTTGTCGCCGATATGCTGGCTGCCACCCGGGAGCCTGACTTCCTTTTTCGGGTGGACGGGCTGAGCGAGCCAATAGTTCCTTCGGGATGGGAGGCAGCGTATCAACCGCCAGCCCCGGTACAGACAGCAGTCTCTTCACTCCTGAAGCAGGCGCTCCAGGAAGGGAAAGAAAACGAGCGGCTTGTCTCGTTGGCCGCGACCCCCCGGCTGCTGGTGAGCGTCCGTCCCATTGTCGACTCCTCTGGCGATATCATCGGAGTCCTCCAAACGCATGTGCGCCTGGACGAGGCTGATGCCGGCCTCCGGAAACTGAAGTTGATACTTGTCATCAGCCTCGCGGCCACCTTCGTGGTGTCTGCTGGACTATGGAGAGTAGTCGCCGGGCCATTGCTCCAGCCCTGGACCAAACTGATCGCCGTCGCCCGTGCCGCGGGCGCCGGAGACTACGCCCAGCGGCTACCGCTGCCAAATGCCGGGGGCGACGACGTGCGCCAGGTCGCGGAGGCCTTCAACCAGATGCTGAACAGCGTCGAGATGCAGGTCAAGCGAGAGAAGGAAGGCCGGGATCGCGCCAGGGAGTTTCTTGCTCACGCCGCCCATGAGCTGCGTTCACCGGTTGCTGTCCTCAAGGGATTCGTGGATGTCCTCTTGAGGGGTGCCAAAGAGGATGCGGCTGTGCTTCAGGCATCGCTTGAAAGCATGAGAACCGTGCTCCTCAAAATGACGAGGACAATCAACGACCTGCTGACCTTGAGCCGGCTGGAGGTCGCAGACAACGGAACCGGGACGAGGACTAACGTAGACTTGAACACCCTGGTCGGCGGAATTTGTGGTGAGGCCCGGAACACAATCGGAGGCCGGCAACTGGTGTTCGAACCATGCGTGGAGACCGCCGTGGTGGAGGGTGAAACCGCGCTCCTGGAAAGGGCCTTCCGAAATCTCCTGGAAAACGCCATCCGGTATACTCCGGACTGCGGGCGAATTGGCGTCGCAATCACCCGCGCCGGTCGCCAGATACAGGTCGCTTTTTCGGACAACGGTGAGGGCATCCCCGCCAAGCATCTTCCCCGCATATTTGACAGGTTTTACCGCGCAAACCCGGGCGGCTCCGAGGGCTCCGGCCTCGGCCTGGCCATCGTGCAGTCCGTTGTCCAGACACACGGAGGCCAGGTGACGGTACAGAGCACCGTGGGCCTCGGTTCGACCTTCAACGTAATGCTCCCCGCGGCCGGTTAACCTGGCTCACGCCCAGCCCAAAGCCACCTTCTTCAGCCAGAATTTAGCTTCCCTTCAGCCCTTCTTCAGACGCCGGTGTTAAACTGGGCTCAAAAAGAGGTATTCCTGCCTCTATTACCATGTTCGGAAAGGTTCGGAAACCATAGATGCTGACAGTAATGTTCATTGCAGCGCTCGTCCTGCTACTCGGCGGGCAGCGCTGGGGGACCTCACCGCAGACTCCCGCCCCGGCAGAGGCATCCCGCCGGCTCCACCCCGTTGCGCTTGCAATCTGCCGCACAGGCGGCGTCCTGGGCCTCGGCTTCTGGAGCTGGATGGCGACGGCCGGCAACCCCCCTTGGGCCGCACTGCTTCTGGCCATCTTGCTGGCGGGGCTCTTCATGCTACTTAACTGCCCTCTGCGGCTTATCGTCCACAGCGGCCTTTTCGCCGGAGGCCGCCAGTCGCCCCGCTGGCTGGTGGCAGGGGTATTGTGGTTCCACTGGATAGCGGGCGGCGCCTTCATACTTACCGCCTTTGGTGTGGGACTTCGTTAAGAACGCCTGGCGATCCGGGCCACACATTTCTTCCCACGATGGAACGAGCCAACCAAAACGCAGTGAGCAACTTCAATCGGCCTGCACCCAGGCGTATCGAAATTGTTGTCAGGCTGGCAATACTTGCCACGGTATCTGCAGGCCTCCTGGCCGGGCTTACTCTGGCGCCGTCTCGCCCGTTTCGGACCGCTACCAATGCTGCCGGTCCATCACCGTCTTTCGATGCCAGTGCTGCCGGGCAGTGGACTTCAGGGACGTCGTTCACGGTCACGCTGACGACTTCCCGTTCCCCTGACATCGTCATCCTCTGGGTAAGCACCTACAAAGCTTCTACGGCCGTCTCCGTAGCAGCTTCCAGTCCTAATGTGGCTAAATGGATCGCCAGGAGTTCGGGTGTTGTCAGCTCGAGTACCACGCAGACAAAATACACCGAGTTATACGGAGTGGCAAACGCCCCCCTATCATCTGAAGTGATAACCATCAAGTTATCGGCAATGCCAACCTCGGCCGCCGCCTTCGCCATCGCCTTCTCTGGCGTGAATACCGCCAGTCCCTTTGATCCTGGCGTGTTTCCCAATATTGCCATCGCGACGAAGGCGAGTGCCACGGTACCGAAGTCGGGGAGCTGGAGCACCAGGAATCCCAACGACGTGATAGTAGCATTGTACGAAGGCTACACCGCCACCACCGAGACCGCCGGAGTGATAGCCGGCACGACAGCTACCCTTGGCCTGACTCGTGCTGCCACCGGTACTTCGATGGCCTTCCAATACCGGGTACTATCCGCCACGGTATCCAAGCAAACCGCCGCCTTCGGAACTCCGACCACCTATTGGGCGATACTGACCGATGCGCTCACCGGGGGCTAGCATGCATCTGTTGAAACGGTATATCGACCTGGTGAAAGCCAGCAATCAGTCTCCGTGGCGGCGCCGCCCTGGAAGGCCTTCCATCCGGCCCCGTTCCGTCTTGCTGGTCCTGGCACTTCTGCTGTCGTCAATTCTGGTGTCCGTCATCCACGTCCCGTCGGCCCACGCCGTGGTGCCCACGGTGCTCCAGGAGAAATACGTCTTGCCCATGGCGGAGTCCTCCAGCCTCACCGTTACCCTGGACAAGCAGGTCGCCAGGCAGAATGTGCTGATAGTCGCCGTCGCCTCTTCCGCCTCGGTGAGCGACGGCGTCCTGCCGAACGATGTCACCATAAGCGACACTCTGGGAACCGCCTGGCTGCGACCATCCGATCTGGGGACTTCCATCCAGGATACCGACAACCAGATCGCGGTGCAGATATTCGTGGGCGAGCCCGGCCGTAACGGGTTCGCCACGATAACCATCTCTGGTTATAGCGTCGAGCTGGTCCATGTCGTCGAAGTCGTCGGGGCCAGGGTCACGGACGACATGGTGATCAACACGGGGACTTTGGATGCTTCGCTGACAAATATCAAGTCCTTCGGCACTTTCCTCGACAGCGACATCACCGGCGGCGCCTTCGCTATCATAATTGCCCAGGGAAACGGCAGCACGTCGGCGGCGGTGCCGGATCCTTTGAATAGCAGCAATTTTCGGTTAGCGCCCTACACCGGGCGAAGGCAAGCCTTTGTGGCCACACCCCGTCCTCTCCAACGCACGGTGGACCGCGGCCAGACCGCCCGGATCACCGCCAAACCGCTCACGACGATGTGGGGTGGAAGCGAGATGTTAACCACCCTGTTACGCCCATATATGGTGATAGACGCCGATATAGCTGGCGGCGGGCTGGTCTTCGCCACGCTGGCCATCGACCCACCAGCGTCCCGGTCCAGACTGCAGCCGGGGCCGGCCCGGAGTACGGTCACCAGGGGCCTCCCCAGTACCGGGAAAGTTGACGCCGTTCTGGACACGGGTCTGACCATCGATAACGTCACCTACCAGTGGCTCGAGAACGCCCCCTCCGCGGGTTCGTACACTCCCGCAGTGGACTTTGCCGCCCCGGCCACCCTGACTCCCTCATTTGTCACCACCGACAGCACGGCGCTCGGCGTTTACTCCTTCGTGTTGCAGGTGACGGACCTGAACGCCGCTACGATGATGAATTCATTGCCGGTTACGGTGACGGTAAACCCCCGCCTTGTTGCCGGGCCCATTTCGCCCCTTGGAGCTGCGATTGACAACGGCCAATCCGTCACCCTGACCGCCCATCCCTCAGGCGGCACGCCACCATACTCATACCAGTGGTCCTGGAGTATCAGCCCCAGTTTTGGGGCGGACGCTACCCTTCTGGGCACATCATCAACACAGACCGTGGTGCCGGACTCCAATACCTTTTACTACTATACCGTCGGTGACGCTTCACAGGGAGAACCACCGGCAAAGGCGAGTTCGCCGCCGGCTTTGTTGAGAGTAAACGCCCCGTTCATCGTCATCAGCGAACAATCGGGAGATATCGCCGGCCCTCCCGGCTGGAGCAACGTAAACGTCAAGGGCTACCGGTTCTTGCCGGGCGTTAACGTCGTCCTCTACTGGCAAGACCTGAACAACTCCCTAGACCCCACCACCGACCCTCCAAGAGGCGTTAACCTTATCCCGGGCAATAGCATCGTCACTCTTGGTTCAGGCCATGCTCCCATCTCCTGGTATCCGGTCCCTATTTCCATCCCCGCCAACGCCTCCTGGGGCAACGGCTACATTGTAGCCCTCATAAGGGATTTCAGCGGCATATGGAGAGAAGTGGACCGCAAGCCCTTCAATGTGCGCGCCAAGTACGAGATATCCAGCACCACTTCTGACGGCGTTACCCTGGTCGCGCGGGTAGCCTTTACCGGTAATCCCTCACCTGACGGCTCCTCCTCCACACCTACTGCCACACCCAACATCGTCGTGTACGGATGGAATGAACGCTAATTTTCGGTTGGTTTCATTTTCAGCACCCGGATGGGTGCCAGTCCACCATCGGCAGGGCCGGGGGACGGGCGCAAGAGTGGACAGACCATGACCCATCCCCAGAAAGGCGGAATCCTCTTGGAGATAGTAATCTCCCTGGCTCTGATTGCCTTCGGGTTGCCGGCTGTTCTGCAAAGTCTGGGGGCGCTGGCCGCCGGGCAGGGCGTGCACAGCCAACGGGTTGGCGCGGCGATAGCAGCTCGCAGCCAGATAGAGGCCGTAAAACAGGCCGCTTACGACACGTCGGTTTCGGTAACGCCGGCGCCAGCGTACTCTTCGCTCCCAACCCAACTGACAGTGGGGGGCATCCCCTACAATCTGGCCATAACCGCCCAGTTGATTGCTCCCGACGTGCAAGTAGTTACCGTGGCGGTTGCGGACGGTGATAGGGTCGTCAGCCAGATCGAGACTTACAAGGTGAAGCGATGAAGAAGTGCCTCGAAGGTGGCTTCAGCCTGATAGAACTGGTAGTGGCACTGGGAATCATGGCACTGATATTGCCAGTGCTCGCGAATCTTTCTTTTCAGACCATTTTCTTTCCTCCGCAGCGACAGGCTGAGCTGGCGGTTTTGAACGACCTGAACAACGCCTACTACTGGTTCAGTTACGACCTGGCCGGGGGGCCGCAGGGCAATAACCTGAGCGCATCGAGCACTCGACCGCCATACGCCTCGGTGTCTATCGGCCCGTCCCCGGGCTACCCTGGAAACAACTCGGTGACCATCGTCTACAACACATGGCCGGAACCCGGTTCGATCGGCACTACCCAGCGCGTGATCATCTACCAGTTGGAGCGCCAGGACCCCTTTGACCCCAACCTGCGGCTGGTGAGGATTGACGAGACAGGGAAGCAGGTGGTAGCCTTTCGCATCGCGGACCCCGCCCACGTGGTTTTCTCGGGGTCTGCCATGCCCGGGTCGCCTGGCGGGGTGCCGCCAGGACTGACATTGAGCATCACTTCCACTATGGAAGGAGGCCGAGGGCCGATCTCGAGGGACGCTTCTTTTGTCTTTGCGATGCCCCGCACTTACCAGCCACCCGCGCCGCCGCCGCCGCCTGCACTCATCACCTGGAATGTGAACCTCCCGGGTTTCCTGCCCGCCAGGAGTGGCTACTGGCAGGTGATAGCTACTGCGGCAGAAGGCAGCATCAGCGCCGAGTGGGCAACCGGCGGTTCAGACGCGCTCAGTCTTTACGTCTACGGCGGCAATCCCCTGGGCGGGGTCTCGGGAGATAGAATTGACGCCCCCGCGACGATCGAGGCTCCCGTCGTGGCCAGTGGCGCCAGCACCACCGGCCACGTCGCCTTGTCCGTTACCGCCCAGCCGGCCGCGATGTACACGGTATACTTCTTCAATGCTTCCGGCAGCTACGTCAGCACGGCTATCGCCACCGTAACCTATATGTCCTTTGGAAGCGGACCGGGATGAAAGCACAGGAGGAGGTATAATGAACAAAAGAAGGTGGAAGCCAAATGAAAGCGGGGCCATGCTTCCGTACACCATCATCTTCACCTTGGTGATGATGGTAGCCATACTGCCACTCTTGACCTATCTTTCGGTCTCGCTTCGCACCGCCGGCAGATACGGGCAGCAAACAGAGGCATACTTCGCCCGAGACGCCGGCGTAGAGTATGCCATCGCCAGCCTCAAGAACGACCGCGCGCTGCTAAGCGGCCTGAGTTCCGCAGTACTGACGCCGGTGGCCTTGCCCATACCCCCGGTACCCGTAAACAGCTTGGCCGCCGAGTCGGTCACCGCCATTCTCCTCGCTCCTGGCCAGTGGGATACGCAATAGCAGCGAGAAGCCCCTACGGCTCAATGCCCAGCCGCTTCAGTGTCTGCGGCAAAGGCACACCCGGCTGTCCCAACCCATGATGCGGTAATATTCCCGGCGCAGCCGGGCGAGATCCAGCGCCTGGCCGGTCCTTGTTCTGCGGGCAGGCGCGGAGAGAAACCGGGTTGGTGACCACGCGGTAGCCCGGCGGATAGCCTTTGACACGGTCGAAGAGCAACGCCGGGCCCTTTCTCTCTTCGAACAGCTCGGTTATGGTGCCGGTCTCCAGGTCCCTCTTTCGTACGCTGGTGCCCCATGCCTGTCGCGTGCATGAGCGACTTCCCTCACGATACTCCCTGCCCAGCCGGGGGCAATCATTAGGTTATCAAAAGGCCTGATGTCGTTTATAATATCGGCGAGTATAGATTTATTGATATCGTTTGACTCATTGAAGGCCGCCTCTTTGGGAGTGGAGCGCGGGATCTTGATTCGCTAATGACATGGGGTAAGCTCCAAAACCAACATCCAAGATAACCCGCATTTATTGCTAGCAAATGGTGGCACAGTGCGTCCCCGGCTATGCGCCGTGGTTTTCATCCCTGATGGCGCCTGGCGTACCAGGCATTAAGGATTCATTGAGATCCACTGAGCGCTCTCCCTTTTTGTAATAGATTGACGAGGAATTGTAGCAGGTTCTTAAGGCATTCAAAAATGCGTAGGCAAATGGGCAGCATCGTTTTCAGCAGCCCAACTCGGGTAGAGATCGGAGCCATGGTGAAGGAGTACCGCAATTCTTCAATACCCAAGGTCGCGCGAGGGGAGGCGTGCTGGGCGTGCAAAACTGGACCTCAAGAGTTCTTTTATATGCCTTCGTGGGTTGGATTCGTAAGCCCAGCCAAGCATCTGCTAACGTGTCTACGCTGAAAAAGAACTGAGATGCTGTTCAGGACGGGAAAGAGGTGCTTCTTCTCAACGAGAAGTTCGGAATTACTTTCGAGGTGGCTGCCAAGACTCGAAGCCGTCCGGGTTCGGATATTCCCTGGCAATGTCTTTCAGATGAAGGCAAACTGAGCCTCGAATACAGAGACATTGGTTCTGGGTATTGAACAAGATGGCCCACCATCGTGGACTCAAACCACCGCTTCCAGCGCTCAGCCTGGCGGGAGAGGCTCACCTTGGCCCAGTCTTTCGTACCCCTTTATTGGGCACTTGCTCAGGTCGAGCTAAAGCAAAGACTGCAGTGATCAAACGTCTATTCCGGCAGTGGCCTTAGGTCGTTGAAGTCTCGTCGATGAACTGTTGCTGGCTTAGCCAATCGGCTTGGCGATAACCAGAGGGAGCCAAACTAAGGGAAGGACTTGTGAGTTATCCTAACCTGGACAAGCCAGAACCAAAAAGTTGGAGCAAAAATTTTCAGCTTTGATCCAGATATGAGTCAAAAAATATCTTGTCATTTTTGCGCAGGATTACACTCCTATGGGACTAAGAGGATGGTCGGGGCGAGTGGATTCGAACCACCGGCCTCAGCGTCCCGAACGCTGCGCGCTAACCAGGCTGCGCTACGCCCCGTTCCTCGAATATTATAGCTTGCTTTGGTCCCGGGGGCAATCGCCGCAGCCGGGCAGTTAGCGATTAGCCATTGGCAATTAGCATTTGGCCGGGAGGAGTCTGGCCTCCGACTTTGAACTATCGCTTCTCACCTCTCCCCTTCACCCTCACCCCTTCGGCCTCGCCTCAGGGAAGGCTCTGACCCTCTCCCACCAAGGGAGAGGGAATTGGGAAATGCTATATCCAG
>CAZFEA010000089.1:0-10945 GCA_964518085.1 uncultured Dehalococcoidia bacterium | reverse complement strand
TATTGAAAGGACTGTCAGGGTTATTTAAATGAACAGTATTGTGGCTAGCCCCTACAGGGTCTAGGGGTACAATGCCAGGGCCTCGAGGCCGGTGGTCTCGGGGAGGCCGAGCATGAGGTTCATGTTCTGGATGGCCTGGCCGGCGGCCCCTTTGACCAGATTGTCGAGAACGCTGATGACTATCAGTCTCCCTGTGCGCAGGTCCATGGTGGGATGAATCAGGCACAGGTTGCTGCCCGAAGTGTACTTGGTCTGGGGTGGGGAGGCTACCACCCTGGTGAATGGCTCATCCTTGTAGAAATCACAGTACAGCTCAAGAAGCTGCTGCTTCCCCGCGTTGCCGGCGGGCAACCTGGCGGTGAGGCGCGCGTAACAGGTGCTGAGAATGCCTCGGGTCATGGGTATGAGGTGAGGCAAGAAGGTAACGGATAGCGGCGCCGCCGGTCTGACCGCCTGCAGTTCCTGGCTGATCTCAGGGAGGTGGCGGTGACCGTCCAGGGCGTAGGCGGACAGGTTCTCGTTGGCTTCCGAGTGATGGACGTTTAGCGCCAGGGTGCGACCGGCGCCGGAGATCCCGGACTTGCTGTCCACAATGACGTCGGCTTCAATCAACCCTTCTTTCATCGCCGGCGCCAGGGCAAGTATGGCTGAGGTAGGGTAGCACCCGGGATTGGCCACCAGTTGAGCGCCGGCGATCAGGGAACGGTTCAGCTCCGGCAGGCCGTAGACCGCCTTCGCCAGCCAGTCGGGAGCGGGATGCTTGAAACCATACCATTCCGGGTAGAGGGACGGGTTCTTGAGGCGGAAGTCGGCGCTGATGTCGACGACCTTGATATTATTATCGAGTTGCGGTATGAGAGCCTCGGCGCTGGCCTTGTGGGGCAGCGCCGAGAAGACCAGGTCGGCGCCGCCGGGGGGTTCGGCGACAATGGGAAGGTCCATGCCGATCAGGTGGGGGAAAACCTGGGTGAGCTTCTGTCCCGCCGAGCCGCGCCCGGTGACCCAGGCAACCCGGGCCTGGGGATGGGAATGCAGGATGCGGGCCAGTTCCACCCCGGCGTAGCCGGTGACGTTGATTATTCCGATCTGGAATTTAGCCAAAGAGTTAAATCCCCCTTAGTCCCCCTTTTTCAAAGGGGGAGACTAGCGCAATCCCCCTTAGTCCCCTTTAGTCACCCTTTTCCAAAGGGGGAGATTAGCGCGATCCCCCTTAGTCACCCTTTTCCAAAGGGGGAGATTAGCGTTCCAGTATCATGGCAAAGCCCTGGCCGCCGCCGATGCAGAGCGAGGCCAGGCCGCGTTTGACATCGCGCCTTCTCATTTCGTAGGCCAGCGACACCAGGAGCCGGGCGCCGGTGCAGCCTATAGGGTGGCCGAGGGAGATGCCGCCGCCGTTGACATTGACCCTGTCCCAATCGAGTTTGAGCTCGCGGTTCACGCCGAGACATTGCGAAGCGAAAGCCTCGTTAATCTCGAAGATGTCGATATCCTTCAGCGTCAGGCCGGCAATGCCGAGGGCCCTTCGGGTGGCTGGCACCACTCCCATGCCCATGAAAGCCGGGTCTATCCCTCCGGCGGCATACGCTCTTATCGTGGCCAGGGGATTCAACCCCAATTGCTGGGCCTTAGTCCTTGACATAACAACCAGGGCCGCTGCGGCATCGGTAATGGCCGAGGCGTTGCCGGCAGTCACCGAGCCGTCGTTCTTGAAGACCGGCGCCAGCCCGCCAAGGGTGGCCATCGAGGTATCTTCCCGGGGATGTTCGTCGGTATCGAAACGCTGGAAACCCTTTCTGGCAGGCACGTCCACCGGCACGATTTCCGCTTTGAACAGTCCATTCTTGATGGCATTGCAGGCCCGCTGGTTGCTCACCACCGACAGGTTGTCCTGTTCCTCCCGGCTGATGCCGTATTTGACGGCTATGTTCTCCGAGGTGATACCCATGTGGTAGTTATAGAAGGTCTCCCATAGGCCGTCGCTTACCATGCCGTCTACCATCTCAGCGTTGAACATCCGGGCGCCCCATCGCGCCTTCGGGAAATAATAGGGCACGGAGCTCATGTTTTCCATGCCGCCGGCAACCACGGCGCCGGCATCGCCGGCTTTGATGGACTGCGCGGCCAGGGCCACAGCCTTCATTCCCGAGGCGCAGACCTTGTTGATGGTGAAAGCCGTTGTCTCCTTGGGAACCCCCGCGTATATCATTGCCTGGCGGGCCGGATTCTGGCCCTGCCCGGCCTGGAGAACGTTTCCCATTATGACTTCGTCGATCCAGGTCTCTTTGAGAGAAGGGTCCCAGTTGGAATACTGCTTTTCCAGCGGGGTCGGTCCATCCCCCCGGAAGGTGGCTGGCGCCAGGTCATGGATTTCCGGGACCAGGGTCGGGCGCAACCCGGCGCGCTCGATCGCGGCGTGGATTACCGTTGCCCCCAGCCTGGCGGCGGGGACATCCTTCAGCGCCCCGCCGAAATTGCCGATCGCGGTCCGCACCGCGCTAACGATGACGACTTCTTCCATGGTTTCCCTTCTGTAATTGATATTGCTCCTGTTTTCCCTCTCCCTCCACGGGAAAGGGTCAGGGTAATGGGTGAACCCTCTCCCACAAGGGGACAGGAGACCTTCTCGCCAGGTAGGGGCAGACCTGTGTGTCTGCCCGCGGGCGAACACACCGGTTCGCCCCTACGGGTTTGTTACACGGGCGAACACACCGGTTCGCCCCTACCTTAGATGACAGGTATCGTTTATCCTGGTGGCCACCAGCATGTTATTCCGTCTTTCAAAAACACTGATGCAGGCGGTCGCCTGGTCGATTTGCCAGAAATGCGAAAGGTCCAGTCCGGTGATGTGGCAGGCAATCACCTTGCATACGACGCTATGAGAGACGAGTACGATGGCCTCGTCGGGATGGTCGTTGACCACCCTGGATATGACCTGGCCCGCTCTCTTCTCCACCACCGGCAGGCTTTCTCCGCCGGGAAAGACGACTTGCTGAGGGTGGTGGAGCCACTGGCGCATAAGACCCGGGTCTATGGCTGAAGCTTCGGTGGTGCTGAGTCCCTGGAACCGGCCAAAATCGATGTCGATCAAGTCCTGTTCGGTCACCAGGGGCCTGCCGGTGGCGTCGGCAATAATGCTGCCGGTCTCCCATGCCCGCTTCAGTGGGCTGGTGTATATGGCGGCGATGCCATGCCCACGCAGCAGGTTGCCGGCGGCCACAGCTTGCGCCCGGCCGGTCTGGTTAAGTTCAATGTCGAACCGGCCGCGAAATCTTTCTTCCTTGTTCCAGTCGGTCTGGCCATGACGGACGAGAATGATCTTGAAAATGGTAGGTCCTCTAATGTCATTGCGAGCGAAGCGAAGCAATCCCTTGCTGGCGTTTTCAAGCTTGTGCCGCAATTTTGCGAGATTGCTTCGTCGCCCCGACAAGTCGTGGACGCCTCGCAATGACGCTTCGCGTCAATTTTGTTCTTCGCTAAAAAAGTCCCGGTAATCGACCGTATATTCTTGAATATATTTGCCCATCGCCTCTTTGGACGCTTTTTCCAGCTCCGCCTCGACCTTGCTGGCCAGCTTCTCCAGGTCGTCCAGGTCGACTTGCAATTCCAGTAACTGCTTCATGTTCTCCAGGATAAGACAGGCAGCCCTCGGGTTATTGAAGGGTACGGTGAACTTGGGTACCTCGCTGAGCAAACACATGGCAGGCATTCTCCGTTCCCGGGCAACGCCAAGGAGCAAGCCGTTCATCCCGGCGATGATGCCTTTTTGCATCAAAGGAATGCCATATTTGGCCAGCAACTGGGCGCTTCCGGTCCGGGTGGCGGCGCCCCAAATCCTGGGTTTTTCAGTGAAATGCATGTCATTGTTTATGTAAGCCGCAGCCGTGCAGACCGACCGTGCGCCGTAGCTTTGGGCGATATCCATAATCTTATTGGCAAACTCGTAAGTATGGAAGTCTGGCTGGCCGTCGCTCAGGAAGAACAGGACGTCTCTCTCATTGTTCGGGTCCTGCCAGTAATAAAAGTCATTCGCCGGAAAGCTGGGCCTGGTTACCAGTCCCTTTTCAATGGCCACGCCTGAAGGCGAGAAGAATTCCCCGTGTTCCATCCTCAGCAGCGGTTTGGCCTGCATCTTTTTCCGGATGTAGTCGATGGCGCTCAGGGCTACATTGTGTACCCCGGGCCAGGCGGCAATAAACTCCGGTTTCTTGAGGACGATTCCGTTGGTGGATTTTAGTCTGGGCATAATATTCCCGGCGCCGTTGAGTTTGTATTACTATCATTTTACCTTGAATACATACGATTGACAACTTGTAAGGGGTAAGATAAACTGCAAATAAGTCTTCCATCCTTTTGAGAGGTATTGATACTGGACACCGCATTTGCCCGGGAACTAATGGCCGCTGCCCTGAAGAATGCCCGTGGCGGCGACTATATGGAACTCCGCCTGGAAGAGAGCCGGAGCCGGAGGATTGCCTACCGGGGCAAGGACCTCGAGGATATCGGTGGCTCCTTTTCCGCCGGCGGTTGCGCCAGGGCCTTTTACAAGGGCGGCTGGGGTTTTGCCAGTCTGAATGAGATCAACCGGCTGCCTGAGAAGGCAGCTCAGGCCATCGAGCAGGCCAAACTGGTAGGCAAGGAGAAGGCTGAACTGGCCAGAAGGGAGACGGTGGTAGACGAGGCAGACGCCCCGGTCAAGAAGGACCCGGCAGGCTTTTCGCTGGCGCACATCAAGGCCCTGCTGGACGAATACAACCAGGTCATCTGGTCTACTCCCAAGATACAGACCTCGGTGCTTGGCTATGGCGACATTCAAAAGACGGTCTACTTTGCCAACAGCGAGGGGTCTTTCATCAAGCAGAGCCGCCATGATGTCTCTTTTCGGGTTAGCGCTGTGGCCAGGGATGGAAGTGAAGTGCAGCAACTGGGTTTGAGCCTGGGCAGCAATGGTGATTTCGGGGTCGTCGAGGGCCTCCACCGTCAAATAGGGGACACTGCCCGTAAGGCGGTGGAAATGCTTTCGGCGCCGAAAGTCAAGGGAGGCGAGCAGACGGTGGTGCTTGACCCGATACTGGCCGGGGTATTCATTCATGAAGCCTTCGGCCATCTTTCCGAATCAGACTTCCTTTACGAGAACCCGAAAATGAGGGAGGTAATGGTCCTGGGCCGGCGTTTTGGCGGCAAGCATCTCAACGTCGTCGACGGGGGCGCCATTCCGGGCAGAAGGGGAAGCTTCAAATATGACGACGAAGGTGTACCGGCGTCCAGGACCGACCTGATAAGAGAGGGTGTCCTGGTGGGCAGGCTGCATTCCCGGGAAACCGCGGCAAAGATGGGTGAGGCCGTCACCGGCAATGCCCGAGCCATCGATTATCATTTTCCTCCCATTGTCCGCATGACCAATACGTTGATCGAGCCCGGGACCACCTCCTTCGAAGAACTGATCGGCGACATAAGGGAGGGGGTATACGCCCGGAACTGGTTTGGCGGAACCACCAGCATGGAGATGTTTACCTTTGCTTCGGCTGAAACATACATGATCAGAAACGGCAAGGTGGCGGAAATGGTGCGTCCGGTGACTCTGAGCGGCAACGTTTTCAAGACCCTGGAACAGATAGACGCCGTCGGCAACGATCTCGATATGAACGAGGGCGGGGGCTGCGGCAAGGGCGGGCAGATGCCTCTTCCGGTCTCAAATGGCAGCCCCCACATTAGAATCCAGCGCTGCCTGGTGGGGGGGCGTTAGCTTGCAGGAACTACTATCCCTGGCGCGCAAGCATGCCGAGCAAGCCGAGGTATATTATGCCGAGGTGGAGGAGTCTTCGGTCGGTTTTGAAGCCAACCGGGTGAAGAAGCTTACCAGCCGGCAGAGAAGCGTGACCGCCTTGCGCATCGTGAAGAACGGCAGAATCGGCATCGCCATGGCCAACCAGAGTGACCGGACTGAGGAGCTCGTCGGGATGGCCGTCCAGGTCAGCGAGTTTGGCGCCACGGCGGCTTTCGAACTCCCCGGGCCGCAGCCATTGCCAGAGACGCAGGTGATGGACAAGAACATAACCGGGGTGTCCCTGGAGCGGATGATAGGGATAGGCGAAGAGGTTATTTCCCGGGTAACGTCTCACACTCCCGCTTTGCTGGTTGAAGGGCGGGTTGGCAAGTCGATATCTACGGTAAGGTTGATTAACTCCAGGGGAGCAGAATCCAGCTACAGCAAAAGCGTCATGACGGTGATGATGGAAGGGACCCTGGTGAAAGATACCGATCTGCTGTTTGTCGAAGAGATGGACGTTTCCTGCCGGCCGATTTCCGGAGGACGTCATATTTCCGATTCGATGATCGAGCAGTTGGAGAGGTCCCGGGAAACGGCCTCAGTCGCCAGCGGTAAGCTGCCGGTGGTGTTCTTGCCCCGGGCCGTGGCGGGCTCGATGTTATTCGCCCTGGCCCAGGCTTTCAACGGGCGTGTGGTCTTCCAGGGCGCTTCTCCGGTGGCTAACAAGCTGGGGCAAAAGGTCTTCGACAAGAAAGTTAAAATCTGGGATGATCCGACCATCGCTTTTCGTCCCGGCTCGCGTCCCTTTGACGATGAGGGAATGCCCAGCCAGCGCAACAGCCTGATTGAAGACGGAGTGGTATCGCATTTTATTTACGATCTACAGACGGCGGGACTGGCAAAGACCAAAAGTACCGGCAACGGCAGCCGGATGGGCGGAGGCGTTCCTGCGCCGGCGATTTCCGCCCTGGTTATTCAAGAAGGCGATGTGGCGGTGAACGACCTGATCGGAGACATCAATGAAGGCCTGGTGGTAGATAGCCTGATGGGCGCGGAACAGGGCAACACCCTCGGGGGCGACTTTAGCGGCAATGTGCTTCTGGGCTTCAAGGTGGAGAACGGCAAGCTGGTAGGCCGTGTCAAGGATACCATGGTCAGCGGCAATATTTATGACATCCTTCAAGACATCACCCTGGCTAACGATGCCAGGTGGATTGGCGGCATGCTGCGGAGCCCCTCCATCTTTCTTCCCCGGCTGGCTGTTTCGAGCAAACATTGACCACCGTCGTGCTGAGCTCGAGTATTGTAGGGGCGAGCCACGTGCCGCTACGGAAACTGCACCTGTAATGAATACTAAGCCAACATTGCTGCAATATCTGGACCAACTCCGGGACCTTTCCATGCCGGTCTCCATGGGTGGTCTGGTCAACCTGTCCGATTTATCGGCCCACGAAATGGCAATCTTCCGGGAGAAATGGCCGGCTGTCCCGGCGCGAAGGCGCGGGGAGATAATGAAAAAACTGGTCCAGCTTGCGGAAGAAAACTTTGAGCTGAATTTCGACAGGGTCTTCGCTGCATGCACCGGCGATCCCGAAGCTGCCATACGGGTCAGGGCCGCCGAAGGTCTCGGGGACAGCGAAGACCCCGCTTACATAGAGGCCCTGGCGCGGTTGCTGGAAAACGATGACGAGGTGGAGGTGCGGGTGGCAGCGGCAAGGTTCCTGGCCGGATATTCCATGATGGCTGCGCACAACCGGCTGCGGCCCCGGCAGGTCGACCGGGTTGCCGGAAGCCTGCTCGCGGCCATCAACAACAAAGGGGAGAATATCGATGTCCGGCGTCGCGCCCTCGAGTCTGCCGGGCCTTTGTGCCTGCCTGAAGTGAAGTCGGCCATGAGGGACGCCTACGAGGGTAATATCCATTTGCTCAGAGTCAGCGCCATTTATGCCATGGGGCAGAATTGCGATCCCCAATGGTTGCCACTTCTCCTCGAAGAGTTGTATAGCCCCAATCCGGAATCGAGATACGAAGCTGCCACCGCGTGCGGCGAGCTGGGCCAGGATGAAGCCGTCGCACACCTGGCGCCCCTGACACGGGACCCTGATTTCCAGGTGCGAATGGCAGCCGTGGATGCCCTGGGCAAGATCGGCGGGGAAGAGTCCAGGGAAACGTTGAAGGAGTGCGCCCGCAGCGATGACCCTCGTATGTCCGAGGCGGCAAGGGAGGCCCTGGAGCACATGGAGGGCGACGAAAACCCTCTGTCTTTTAATACAAACGCAATAATTCATGGTGCACCGGTACCGTAGGGGTTTGATTTATCAAACCCAACCAGGGCTTGATGAATCAAGCCCCTACGCGGCGAGAATTAATGCGTTTGTATTAGTTTCAAGTGTGAAGCGTGATTTTCATCTGTTGATGTTGACCCAACCAGCACAAGAATCAACCGGGTGGCACAGGCCTCCGTGCCTGTGGACTGTGATATTCATCCTTTGACGTTATCCCAAACAGCACCAGAGGTTGCCTCGCGCTCCCCGCGGATTGTACTCAGGCCCAAACTGGCCGAAGACGTGGCCGACGACTACCGCTGGCGTAAAGACCCGTTTCTGGCTTACCTTGATGCCACTATCCCGGTGACGCTGGATTTCGAGGAATATCAGAAATCATACATTGAGGAAATCGAGCGGCCTTTCCGGAACTATCTCCATTTTGGCATCGATACGGTTGACGGAGTTCACATTGGTAACTGCATGTTGTACGACATCGACGAGTGGAGAAAAGAGGCCCAGCTAGGAATTCTTATCGGCGAAAGGCGGTACTGGGACAGAGCTTACGGGCAGGAAGCGATATGCCTGCTGTTGAAAAAGGGCTTTGCGGACCAGCGCATTTCGAGAGTTTACCTCCATACGCTGCGAGACAATTACCGGGCGCAGAAATGCTTTGAGAAATGCGGGTTCAAAGCGTGCGGAACGACCTCTTTGAATGGCTATGACTTCGTTGTGATGGAGGTCTTCAAGGAGTTAGGAGATAGGAGATAGGAGATAGAGACGAAAAGACAGAAGACAGAAGACAGAAGGCAAGGGCAGGATGGGCTACTGGCTAATACTGACTGCTCCCGATTACCTGCTTCTAACTCCTAACTCCTAACCCGGACAAGCCGGAACCAAGAAATATTGTATGACAGAACTCCATCGATAGATCGGAATTGGTTAGTAGATTACTGAGATTAGAGACAGATTACAGAGATTATGAATGGGGACAACGGAGAGATTCAATAATAATCTTTGTAATCTTTTGTTAATCTCCGTAATCGTAATTCCGATTCTTTTTCCATTTTGCGCACAATCCTGTTGTGTGGGGGGTAACTCCTATCTCCTAACTCCTATCTCCTATTTCCCTGCAAAGACTTCCTTCGTTATGGCGATCACGTCGTCCTTGATCAAGATTCCTTCTTCCATTTCCAGGAAGAGCTTTTCGTTGGGGTCCAGCTTGAAGCTGGGGTGTACCCCTTCCATGGAAACATCCAGCCTTGCGCTCGGCGAGCCGAAGGCCTTGATGAAAGTTGACGCGCCGTCTTTGCTCAGCAGCCAGTTCAGGAAGAGGATGGAGGCGTTGGGATGGCCGGCATTCTTCGGGACGCTGTAGGAAGCGGCGCCGGCGGTGATCATCGCTCCCTCGCCCGCGGTCACCATGGCAATGGGCGCTCCGGCGCCCATGAAATCGATCATGTTTTCCGGGTTAGGCCCGATAGCTACTGCGTGTTTGCCCCGCGCCAGGCTTTCCACCACCATCCGGGTATCCCGGGTCATGAAAGGTTCATTCCTGGCCAATTGTCTTAGGTAGTCGCGGAACTTCTCCCTGGACCCGAGGACATCCTTTATCATAAAAGACCCCCAGGTGTTAGCCGCGCCGGGGATGGTCATGTCGTGGATGATAAGTTTGCCCTTCCATTTCGGGTCCAGCAGGTCCATGAAAGACCTGACTTCGTCTTCCCTGACCATACTGGTGTTCCGCGCCAGGAAAGTATTCTTGCCAGCAACCAGGGCGATGCTGACATGGTCTTTGTCCAGGTACGGTAGCTGGCCGCCATACCACAATCTGGTATCCAGGACCTCGGGCAAGATGAGGAGCGGGTCCAGCTTCTCCTGGATGCCTTTGGGCTTTATGGATATGATCTGAGACCCGGAGCCGGCGCTGATGCCGTCGGCCAGGAACAGCCCGGCGGCGCGTTCGGCGAAGATCTTGGTGGCCAGCTCGGTCCCCCTGCCCACCACGTATTCCACCTTGATGCCGTACTTCCCGGTGAACCCTTTGCTCAATTCCTTGCGGCTCTCGTCGGCCAGCACCGAATAAATGCGGACTTCTCCCTCCTGCCTGGCCCCCGCTACTATTTGGTCCCACTTCTCCTGCCAGGCCGGCTCGCCGCCTGCCTGGGGGCCCGCCGGGGTGACTTTGGCGCCGTCTCTGGAAGGCGTTGCCGGGGCCGGCTCGCCGCAGGCCGGGAATGCGAACAGGAACGCTGATAGGAATACAAACCAGGCTGGAATCCCACGATGCTTCATTTGCAACACTCCTATTCTCGCCGGGGGCTATCCAGGCGAAAAACCGTTCGATAGGGATGATACACTGGCTTTACCGGTCGAGTCAAGGTCAAGGCCGCTAGCTGGTAACAGGTGTCAGGTAACAGGGTGGTAGCGGCAGGCTGCCGCGTGCCGGTCCCGCAGGCGCGAGCCGGGGGTTGAGGGATTGGTGGTGAGGGGTGGGCACGCGCAGCGTGCCGCTACGGGGACCTTGGCACGGACGCCAGCACTCCGCCGACGGCATAGTTCTCCTTTGGAATGTCTTCAAAGACCACGATGGTGGCCTCGGGTGTGGTGTGGGCAATAGTAACCACGGCTTCGGTGATAACCCGGGCCAGCTCCGCTTTCTGGGCGTGGGTCCGGCCGGACCACATTTCGACGCGTATGATGGGCATGCTAACCTCCTCAGAGTAAGTGTCAAGTAACAAGTGTCAAATAACCAACCCCCGCCGTCCTGCCCCCAGGTTCACCTCACCCCGTCCCTCTCCCGATCGAGGGAGAGGGGACTCAACAGCGAAGGACTTCAGTATACCAGATGATTTCCGCCCAATTCCAGGTTTGGCCGTTTGTGACCCAACCGGTCGTATGTTACAATTTGCCG
>CAZFEA010000088.1:7583-11047 GCA_964518085.1 uncultured Dehalococcoidia bacterium | reverse complement strand
GGAGAGGATTAAGGTGAGGGGGTCACCCTCACCCTGACCCTCTCCCGTCAAGGGAGAGGGGAACCGCAATTCCGTGAAATCGCGATTTTCATCCTTTGACGCCGCCCGCCGGGGCCGAACAAAAAAGCGCCCCCAAAAGGAGGCGCTTTTCACTGAATGCCTTTTCGTGGTAGCTCTCCTTTCCAAAACGGGAGGCGTCACCGTTTCCAGTGACACCCTACCGGCCTATGTCCCTGGGAGTCATCCTTTAGGACAAGAGGCTCGAAAAGCTCTTGATTAGATTGATGGCTATTATAGACGGGTAAACTTCCGGCGTCAAATGCCAACACAAGTGGAATAACGGGGCTGCATCGTTTCCGTAGGGGTTTGATTTATCAAACCCGCACGGGGCTTGCTGAATCAAGCCCCTACGCAGTTGCCGACAGGCTGGAAAGCCTGTCGTACCGGGCTTGTGGTGTGGTGACGGGCTAGCCGCACCCGGCCCCATTCCCAGCACCCTGGCCAGCCCCTACGAGCCGCAGCTACTTCACGGTTACCGATTTGGCCAGGTTCCTGGGCCTATCGGGGTTCTGCTGGCAACACCTGGCGACGTAATAGGCCAGTTGCTGGAGCGGCACAACGGTAACCAGCGGATAAAAAATCTCGTCCACCTGGTTGATCTTGATCCAGTGGTCGTAAATGGGATCGTTTTTATCGGATACCCCCACGATCACTCCTCCCCTTGATTTGGCCTCGGCCATGTTGTTCAGCATCTCGTCAAAGGTATAATCATTCGGGCAAATGGCCACCACCGGTATGCCGGGTTCGATCATCGCCAGGGTGCCGTGCTTCAGTTCGCCGGCGGGCATGCCTTCGGCATGGATGTACGAGACTTCCTTTAACTTCAGAGCGCCCTCCGAGGCGATGGCGTAGTTGATCCCCCGGGCGATATAGTAGAAATCCTTCCGGTCGCAAAGATGTTCGGCGATTTCCTGGATCTGGCGGCCGGCGCCATTGATCGTATAGGACATCTTGTAAGAGATTTCGCGCAGCTTTTCCATTGCCCAATCATACTTGTTGACCATGGCATATGATAGCAGATAGAACACGGCCAGTTGGTTGGTGAAGGACTTGGTGGCTGCCACGCAAATTTCCGGTCCGCAATTTATGTGAATGACCTTATCGCTGATCCGGGCCAGGAGTGAATCGGGCCGGTTGACTATGGCCAGGGTAGTGGCCCCTTTTTCTTTGGCCCTCTTCACGCCCTCCATGACATCGGCCGTCTCCCCGCTCTGGGATACCGCGATGACCATGGTGGCCCCGTCTATCGAATCGGCGAAATAATGGAACTCAGAGGACATTATGACGTCGCAGAACTTCTTGGAGACCTTGGAGAACAGGTACCGGCCCACCAGCGCCGCGTAGCGGGACGTACCGCAGGCGGTGATCACCACCTGTTTTGCCCGGAGTATGTCCATGGCCAGTTCAGTGAAGTATTCCTTGTCCTGAATCAGCGAGCGCCTGAGGGTCTGGGGCTGCTCCGAAATTTCCTTCAGCATGAAATAGTCATAGTCGCCCTTGTCGACCGATTCGGAAACGCCCTTAAAAGGCATAAACTGTTTGGGAACGGGGACTCCATGGGAACCAAGGAAAGTAATTTTTCCCTTTTCCAGGACAATCACTTCGCCCTGTTCCACAAAGGCATATTCCTTGATCTGGCCGGGAAAAGCGTAGGTATCGCTGGTAGCGTAGGTGCCGTCATCTCCCCAGCCGACAACCAGCGGACTATCTTTCCGGGCGCCGGCGATCTTGCCCGGGCAATCGGACGAAACGGCCAGGAAGGCAAAGGACCCGCGTAACTCCTGGACGGTTTCGAGAACCGCTTCTTCCAGGGACCGCCCGGCCTCCATGGCCTCTTCTATCATATGCGGAATAACCTCGGTATCGGTATCCGACAGCAGTTGATGTTTCGGTCCCAGTTTGGACCGCAGTTCCTTGTAGTTCTCGATAATCCCGTTGTGAACGACGGCTATCTTCCCTTTGCAGTCCAGGTGAGGGTGGGCATTCACCGGGGTTACCGAGCCATGGGTAGCCCACCGGACGTGACCGATGCCGGTGTTTCCCAGCATGGCTAACAGGTTGGTCTTCCGGTCCACTTCTGCCAGGATTCCGGTGTCCTTCCGGCATATGATGGAACCGTTAGCGATACATGCCAGGCCTGCGGAATCATAGCCACGGTACTCCAGCTTGCTAAGGCCGGAAAAAATCAGCGGCGCGGCCCGCTCTTCACCCGTATAACCTACAATGCCGCACATTCAGTTTAACCTCGGTGTAATGGTCACGAAATTGAAACCCCTTTGCTGGATTGGAAATACTGGACTTAAGCTATGCCCGGGCGCAGCCTCTGGCGCCCATCATAGCTTACGCTCGAAGATGCTCCGACTGCCGCATAATCCCACAATTTCTCAGCCCGATGTGTAGTTGGTCATATTTTTCAAATGCTTATCTTGCGATTTTAGGCCAAATGATTTCATTTTTCAATCCCCCTTCCGGGTGAATACGGCTAACAAAGGGGAAATATTTGGCGTATTTCATAAATGGTATTGCTGTCTTATAATGTAGGAAACAGGAGATAGGAAATAGAAGAGATACATTTCCGGAATCCGCAGGCGCTGAAGGTCCTGGCGATCTCGGGCAGCCCGAGGCGGGATGGCAATACCGACATTCTCATGGCGAAGGCCATTGAGGGTGCAACCGGTGAGAATACCGAAGTTATCAAGCTTTTCTTGAGCTCCCTCTGTATCGCCCCCTGCCGGCATTGCGATGGCTGCCTTCCCACCGGCAGATGCGTTGTCGAAGACGATGCCCGGATAGTGCACCAGTTGCTGAGAGAGGCTAACCGGATTATCCTGGCTTCTCCTATCTATTTTATGAGCGTAACCGCTCAGACCAAGATCATGATTGACAGGTGCCAGGCCCTGTGGGTGATGAAATACGTCCTGAAAATACCGGTGCCGCTGGATACTACGGTGAAGAGACGGGCGCTTTTTATTTCCGTGGGAGGCACCGGTTTCACCAGGCTGTTTGAACCCGCCCTGGAAACAGTGAAGGTTTTCCTCAAGGTGCAGGACTGCCAGCTCGACGCACCGGTGGTCTTCCGGCGAATCGACGAGAAGGGCGCCATATTGGAGCATCCGGCGGCCCTGGAAGAGGCTTTTCAGGCGGGACGGAGACTGGTTTCCGAAAGATAAGAAAACAAAATGGAAAATGCAAAATGATATGGTCTGGTTTAAGAAAGGAGAATACAATGGCTAAGGACCCCGTTTGTGGCATGGATGTCGACGAGAAGAAGCCGGCGGCTACGAGCAATTATCAGGGTAAGACCTACTATTTCTGCGCCAAAGCATGCAAAATTGCTTTCGATAAGGCGCCGGACAAGTACGCGGGAAAAGGGAAGTAGGAAACAGGAGATAGGAGATAGGAGA
>CAZFEA010000088.1:0-7483 GCA_964518085.1 uncultured Dehalococcoidia bacterium | reverse complement strand
CCCCTCACCATGTCCATTTTCGGTTCTTCCGGAATACGTCAAATCGCTGATGAACAGCTCCTGGAGCTGTCTCTTCGAGTTGGGCTGGCCCTGGGGCGCGACTACCCATCCCTTATAGCCGGTCGCGACACGCGCACCTCGTCTGAGGCCATCGGGAGGGCGTTAATGGCCGGTCTTTCCTTTTCCGGCGCCAGATCCATCGATGCCGGAGTTGTGCCCACTCCAACCCTGGCCTTTGCCTCCCGCAACTTCACCCTCGGCGCGATGATCACCGCCTCCCACAACCCACCGGAATACAACGGCATCAAGTTATTCAATCCCGACGGATCTTCTTTCGATTCATCCCAGCGGCAAAAACTGGAGGCCGCGCTATCCCGTCCAGTCGAATCGGTCTCATGGAACAGCATGGCCTCCAGTTCGTCCTATGCCCGGGCGGCAGAAGAACACCTGGATGCCATTCTTTCCCGGCTCCAGAGCAGGGGCCATCTGAAGGTGGTTGTCGACTGCGGCTGCGGCGCGGCCTCACTGGTGACTCCCCATTTGCTAGCCCGCATGGGATGTGAAGTCATATCCATAGACTGCTATCCCAGCGGCCACTTCCCCCGGCCCAGTGAACCTTCGGCGGAAAATCTCGGCGTATTGCGGCAGAGCGTAATAACCTCTGGCGCCGATCTGGGCATCGCCCATGACGGGGACGCCGACCGAGTTGTCGCCATCGACAACATGGGAAGATATGTTCCCGGGGACAAGTGCTTGATAATCCTGGCGCGACAGGTGAACGCCAGGAAGTTGATAGTCAACGTAGATAGCTCGATGGTGGTTGAAGAACAGGGCTTTGAAGTAACCCGGAGCAGGGTGGGCGACGCCTACATCTCGGAACAGTTGAAAGCCGGCGGAGATTTCGGCGGGGAACCGTCGGGGGCTTTCATCTTCCCGGATCTATCTTTTTGTCCCGACGGCATATATGGCGCTGCCCTCCTCGTCAGGGCCGCCATGCAAAAACCAATGTCTCAGTGGGCCGACGAAGTTCCCGAGTACCCAATTGTCCGGGGCGCGATAAAAGGGCGAAAAGAACTCATGCCCGAGATAGAGCGCAAGCTCGGTCTCCTTAAACCCCGGTCAATCGACCGGACCGATGGGCTGAGACTGGCCTTTGCCGATGGCTGGCTGCTGGTGAGGGCCTCGGGCACCGAACCTAAAATAAGGGTAACCTCCGAAGCCAGGACCCTCGAACGGGCTGAAGAGCTATTCCGCCAGGGCCGCCAGGCCGCCGGGTCCATCTCGTAGGGGCGATCCTGTGTGTTCGCCCTTCGCCGTCCTTGACTGATAGGATATAATACTATTGCTTCCGGCTATCGTTTCCATATGTGATGAAACTTAACAAGCATATTCTGACCATATTAATCCTGGGGCTTGCGGTCTGGCTCATCATTCCAAAGCTGGTGGGGACTGAGGAGGTCTTTCGCGTCTTGTCCAGGGCTACGCCATTGCTCCTGGTAGTTGCCTTCCTGCTGCAGGTCCTGAGCTGGTCTTCAGATGCCTTCATCAACCGCATACTCCTGGTCACCCTCGGCCAGAAATTGAGATTCCTCGACCTGCTGCGCATCTCTTCACTGGAGGTCTTCGCCAGCCATTGCCTTCCCGTGGCCGGAATCGGCTTCAGCGTCAGCAATATTTACTTCTTCAAAAAGCGCGGTCTCCCAGGGCAATATGCCTTCCTCCTGGTGCTGATCCGCAACGTATTCGTCAATATAGCCTTTAGCATCCTGTTCCTTCTCAGCCTTGCTGCCGTGCCGACCCATCCCAGCTTGGCGGTAACCGGCACCATTTCCGCCATCGTTGTTTCCCTGGTAGGCCTGATGTCGATAGCCTCAAGCATCTATTTCTATATGAACAAGCGGATAATGGTCAAGGTGGTGCAATACTTTGCCGCCCGCGTCAACAAGCTTTGCGCCAGGGTTCTTCACCGCAGCGTCTGCGACGCCGGCAAGCTTGCCAACGGCCTTGACGAGGTTTATGCCGGCCTGGAACTGACCAAGCAAAAAAAAGGATATCTGCCTATTGCTTTTCTATCGGCAATCATGTATCATCTGGCAGGCGTAGGTTGCTTATATCTAGTTTTTCTCAGCTTAGGTTACCAGCCTCCCTGGGGAGCACTGCTTGTGGGCTATTTTCTCCCCATGTTTTCCGCCATGATCACGCCGGGCGGACTGGGGTTATTTGAAGGTCTGATGAGCGCTATCTACCTGCTGTACCAGTTTCCCCGCAGTGAGACCTTGATGGCGGTCCTGATTTATCGTTTCCTGTCATTCTGGTTACCAATTCCTTTGGGGTTCTTGAGCTATTTGAGCCTGCAGTATGGTCAAAAGACAATAAAATCTGAGGGGGGATAATTGGACATCTCTATCGTTGTGCCCGCCCATAATGAAGAGCAATTCATTGGCCGCACACTCGATTCCCTGCTGCACCAGACCTTCCCGGGAACCTATGAGATCATCGTCGTAAACAATGCCAGTACCGACCGAACCGAGGAAATTTGCCGCTCCAAAAACGTGCGTGTTATTTCCGAACCCAGAAAAGGCGTGGTCTTTGCCCGTCAGACCGGCTTTCTGCAGGCCCACGGGGATATCATCGCCACCACCGATGCCGACACCATCGTTCCCCCGCGCTGGCTTTCCTGGCTCTATGAAGGATTCAGGAGTTGCCCGCGATTAGTCGCCTACGGCGGCCTCTACCGTCTGAGCGACGGCCCGCTTTTTCACCGCATCGGCACCCGGCTGTGGCTTCCCTTCTTTTGCGTTCTGGACAACGTGTTAATAGGCGGGGGTTTGCTCGGCTGCAATATGGCCGTTCGCCGGCAGGCCTTTCTGGACAGCAAGGGATTCAATCTCGACCTTAAGTGGAATGAGGATTGCGAGATCACCCGCCGCTTGCAGCGATACGGCAAGGTTGAAATTGATCGCAGGTCTTTCGTGTACACGTCCGGACGCCGCTACAAAAAAGGGTTTCTGCGGGGAGTGATGCCAATCTTTGTGTATAGCATGTCGCACCTGCTCAAGACAAAGGACGTCTGGCACAACCGCCGCTTTCGCCGTACTGCGTTCACCACGATGGCGGCGGTAATGCTTATTAGCGCCAGCATAGTCCTGGTCCGGCCGCCCTGGCAGGCCCAGGCCGAGCCCAATAAATCTCCGGCCAACGTCAAGATCATGAAGATGCTCGGTGAGGTCAAGGAATCACTGGGACTGGGTGTAAATCCCAGATGACCTTAAACCCGAGACGCATTGCCCTGACTTTTGACGATGGCCCGGTTGACCCATACACCGGCCAGATACTGGATATCCTGGCCCGCTACGGTGCCAAGGCTACCTTCTTTGTGATTGGCGCCAATGTCGAGCGATATCCCGCCCTGGTCCGACGGATGATCGACGAAGGGCACTCGGTAGGCAACCATACCCAGAACCACCATCGCTGGCTGGCCTTCAACCCCATGGCGCTGGCCCACGACATTCAAACCTGTCAGCACACCATACAGCACGTTACCGGATTCTTCCCGACGCTGTTCCGTGCCCCCCACGGGATGGCCTTCGGCATAAGCCAGTTCCTCGCCCGGCAGGGGCTCACCCGGGCGGGATGGAACCCGTCCTCTCACGACTGGCGGAACCATTCCTCCTACGACATCACCAAGAGGGTGCTGCGCGCGGTGAAGCAGGGATCGATCGTGCTTTTCCATGATGGATTCCCGCCGGATAAACCGCGCGACGTCCGCGCCACCCCCCGCGACCTGGCAAGAATCATCACCGCGCTCCAGGCGGATAACTATGACCTGGTAACCGCGCCGGAGGTGCTTCGCCCTCCCTCTTTCGCCAAAGGGGGATACAGGGGGATTTGACCCGGCTCGTTTTCAGTTATATTCCAGCCCTTTGAGATTCCGTGCCAGAAAATCCAGCGTCATCGGCCAGGCTTCAGCCGCAGCCTGGGGATGATAACGGGCCCCGGTATCGTTGAAGAAGGCATGGGCCGCGCCGGGGAAAATCTTGTGCTCGAAGGACTTGTTGTGCTTTTTCATGGCCTCCGCCAGCGCCGGCACGTTCATGCTGATCCGGGTATCCTCGGCCCCATAAATTCCCAGCACCGCCCCGCCTATTCTGGCCACGTCATCGATGTTGGGCGGATTCGGACCGTAGTAGACCACCGAGGCCCGCAAGCCCGGCACCCTGGTGGCCATTAACAGGGAATTTCCCCCGCCCCAGCAATAGCCGATCACCCCGATACGGTCAGCCTTGACATAGTTCCGCCCCTTGAGATAATCGAACGCGGACTGCAGGTCCTGCTGGACGCCATCCCGGGATAATCCGTTGATAGCATTCACCGCATCGTCGTCGGTGGTGAACTTTTCCCGTCCCCCTACCCTCGACAAGAGATCGACCGCCAGGGTCAAATAGCCCTGGTTGGCGAACCGGCGGCTTACATCTTTTATATGTTCGGTCACGCCGCGATTTTCATGGATTACAATCAGCGCCGGGAAAGGCCCCGCGCCATTGGGCCGGACTTCGTAGGCCTTTATATTGCCGGCGGCGCCGGAAAAACTGACATCGCCGGCGGTAAAATTGGCCTGGGTGACGGCGCCGGGCGGCGCCTGGGCCGGGGTTGGCGCGGGCTTGGTGGCTGCCGGCTTCGTTGGCGCCGGTGTAGTCGGTTTCGCCGTGGGAGCCGGAGTTGTCGGTTTTGGCGTAGCTGGTTTTGCCGTGACCGGAGAAGGCGTCGCCGCCGGCTGTGCCGGGGCGGGTGTCCTGGTTACCGTGGGGCTGGGTGCGGGGGAAGGCGTTGCCCCCGGCCGGCAGGCCGATAGGGCAACTGCCACCGCCACCAGCAGGGCAATAACTATACTGATTAGAGACCGGTCTTTCATGTTGCATCCTCCTGTAGTAAATTTGGTCGCACCTGTCATTGCGAGTCCGCCTCGGGCGGGCGAAGCAATCCGGTGAAGGCGCACTCAACCCGTAGTGGCACGCTGCGCGTGCCGGGGCGGGGCGGCAGCTGCCCGTGCTACCCGCTGACAGGCTGGAAAGCCTGTCGTACCGGGATTCGCGTTCATTCGCGTCTATTCGTGGTTTCAATTCCGGGCGGGCGCCCCAGCCCCGGCACGCGGCAGCGTACCTCTACTGACTACTGTCTACTGACCTACCCCAGATTCAGAATTCTCCGCGCGTTCTCTCCCAGTATCTTCCTGGTGTCCGCCTCGGGAAGGCCGAGGCGCTGGATGAATTTGGGATACTGCTCCAACCGGTCATCACCGGTGCCGGGGCCAAACGGCGCATCGGTAGCCAGTACCATCTGGTCCGCTCCAAACAATTCATATGAGCACCGGAGCGCCCCCGGGTTGTTGCCCACGGCCGTATCGAAGTAAAACCGGGAAAAGTATTCTTTCAGCGGCTTCTTCAGTTTCACATTTGTCTTCCAGAGCAATTCGGGAACGTAAGACTCCTCTATCCGCCCCCAGTAGAACGGGATCATCCCGCCAAGATGATGGGTAACGATTTTAAGTCCCGGGAATTCTTCCATGATCCCTGAGAATACCAGGTGGCAGATCGCCAGTGTCGTTTCGAACGGCCAGCCGAAGACATGCATCAGGTCATACTCATGTTCGTAGCTGCGGTCCTTATGCCCGATGGCGTCACAGGGGTGAAGGAAGATGGTAGCCTCAAGTTTGGCCGCCGTCGCCCAGAAGGGCTTGAATTCAGGGGAATCCAGCGGTTTGCCCCTGACATTGGTCATAATCCCGAATCCTTTGAGGCCGAGGGTTTTCACCGCCCGCTCCATCTCCTTTATGCCTTCTCCGGTCAAGTTATGCAGGGGGACGCTTCCGGCGCAAACTATCCTGCCGCGGGACTCTTCGGTGATCCGCGCCATACCATCATTGATGGCCCGGGCCATTTGCACTTCTACTGCCGGCTCCAGGCCGATGTTGTTCGGGTCCAGGGTCGGCACCGGCGTAGCCAGTTGATAGTCAATGTGATGCCGGTCGAGCTGGGCGACGCGGGGCGCCACCTGCCCGGTCTGCGGTTTGTGAGCGGTCATTTTCCTGGACTGTTCAATGGCCGCCATGAAAGGTTGCCCGCCAATGCCGGCCAGCTTCTCCAGGTCTTTGCCGTTGATCATGTGGGTGTGGGTATCAACTATCACGTTGGTCTCCTCCTTATCGTTTGTTGTCACTCCGTAGCCGCGGGCCGCTGGCCCGCTCTTGCATTTCCGGTGATGCGAAAGCATTTGCGAACGACGTGCATGAGCCGGTTAATTCCATTTTGGTCAATTTGAGAGCGGGCCAGCGGCCCGCGGGTACTGGCATTTTGGTCAATTCGAGGGCGAGCCACGCCACTATCCCCACAGCTACAAAGTATAGCGGAAACAAATCTTCTTTACTACCTCCGCCCCGGGACATGCAAATTAACCCGCCCGGACTTTAGTCCTACCTCAAGCTGAGAGACCATTTTCATATCTGAAAAAGCCCGCTACCCGACCTAACCAAATGGCACCAACCTCGTTATAAGTGGTACCATGAACAAACTACTTGGAACCGCAGTTGATGTGCTGGCGCTGGCCGGCATACTGTTGCTCAAGCTGTGGCTTTCGGAGACTCTGCCTCAGAAAGATGCGGCCCACGAGGAATAGCCTGACACCCTCGTCTTTGATGACGCGTCTTGTGATGGTGCACCCACCAGACCACGTCATCCTGTTCCGCTGCGACCAGCTCTTCAGTAAGAGGCTTGGGCTCCGTTAATTAACCTGAATAGGAGGATAAAAACAAAGCCATGAAGTTAGTCAAGATGTTCCTGTTACTGGCCATGGTGCTTACCATGACCTCCGGTGTCGCTCTTCCGGCGCTGGCCGGCTCAACAGGCTACCAGCCTGAGTCAGCCGCTGCCTTCGAGCAAGCCCAACCCAAACATGAACCAGATAAGGGACCGGTGATCGTTTTCCGTGGAGTACTCACCGGAAAATCGGGCAACATCATCACCGTCCAAACGATGTCCATCACCGTCAGCGAGGCCACCAAGTACAACATCCAGGGCGTAAAGAACGGCACCCTGGCCGATCTGAAAGTCGGAATGCGCGTCGGGGTCCAGACTCGCCAGGAGGCGGGGATATTCGTCGCCTTCCACGTTGTGGCCCGTCTGGCCATCGAACGGCAACCCGGCAAGATTACCGCCTACGCCAATGACCCGGCCACCGGTGGCAGCGTCACCATCGAGGCCAAGGACGGAAAGACCTTCACCTTCACCATCCTTCCCGGCAAATTTAACATCAGGCCCGCCGGAGCCATTCCCAAGGTGGGCGACAACGTCACCGTGTTCTACACCAGAGACGGTAACAATCTCGTCGCCACCGGCATGACCATTCACTATCCACCCCTGAAGGTTACCGGTACCATAACCGCAATCGACAAAACGGCCAAGACGATAACCGTGGGCACGACCATGCT
>CAZFEA010000087.1:0-11080 GCA_964518085.1 uncultured Dehalococcoidia bacterium | reverse complement strand
GCTGGCCCTGTTCTATCTCCCTGGCAAATCCTTCGAGGTAACGAAGGGGGACTTCCCATTCCATGGCTTTATCTCCTCAAGCGTTACAGTTTTGGCTATCCCCGTCCCTTGGTGCTCTGGCGCTCCAGCAAGCTCCCCAACTCCTCCTTTATCTTTATCCCCCAGGGCTGGGGATGAAGCTGACCACGGGAGAAACGGACCCACAGGGTATCCGCTTCGGGTAGCTTGTTCGGGTCGCGGTTTATGGTGGCTTTGACCACCCTCGCCTCGAAGGTATCGCAGTCCCGAATGGCTATTTCAATTTCGTCATTCTCTTTTAGCTGGGCCAGTGTCTCTACAAAGGTATCGTATTCTTTTGCCATCGAATTCTCCCGTTTTCATCCCTTGAAACCGTATTTTGTCCAGTTGTCCACCACCTTCTGTTTTATCCGTTCCGGATAGATGTCCCGGAAGGAAGCCTTGGGCGGCACCGCGATTTCCTGGGGCCAGTCCAGCGGCCAGGTGCAGTCAAAGAGCACCTTGGACCCCTTGGACCACAGCCGCTCTTCCAGGTTCAACATGGGCAGGAGGGGACTGCCCACACCGTGGGGTATCACGGTGATGCCGCGGACCGGGTGCAGCTTGGAACACAGGGCGTGCATCACTTCGGCGATGTTGTAGATATCGACATCATCATTGGTGACGATCACCATCGGATAGTAGCCGGCGCCCTTGGTGCCCCAGATCGAGGCGGCGATCTGGCTGGCAATGTTGGCATAGGGGGTCCTGGTGGAAACCACGGCGATCAGTTGGGCTGACTCCGGCGGGGAGTAGATGCCGGTTATGGGAAGACCGTTCTTGCGCAGCGACTGCCGCATGTCCCAGACATGGCCGACACTGCACACGACATCCCCTTCATCGATGGGCATGCCCATGCAGGCGTAGGTCAGGATGGGGTCGGTGCGGTGGGTGACCGCGGTCACCTGGATGATCGGCCGGGGGGCCCGGGGGGATGCCCGGTAGCCGGTGTACTCGCCGAAAGGACCTTCGTCCACCCTCACCCCGGGCGGCATGATTCCTTCGATAACGATTTCCGAGGTGGCCGGGACGTGCAGGTTTACCGTTTCACACTTTACCATCTCTATCGGTCTTTGCACCAGGCCACCGGCTATCTCTACCTCGCTCATGCCGTAAGGAAAGTCGGTAGCCGCCGCCACCGGGCAGACCGGCGGCCCCCCGAAGGCGATGGCCACTTCCATGGGCTGGTTTCTCTCTTCGTATTTCTCATAGAATATCCGGCCTATGTGCTGGTGCGGTATCACCAGGCAGCCCAGGGTCTTGCGGTTGTGTACCATGTGGCGGTACATGCCCCAGTTCACCCAGTCGCTGTCCGGGTCTTTGCACACGGTAGCATGCCAGGTGCCGATGAAACGACCTCCATCACCGTCGTGGGGCATGGGAGACGGAAATTTGTAGATATTGATGTCATCGCCGAGCTGGATGTTTTGCTTGCAGGGGGCCTGGTCTTTGTCAACGATTTTTGGCTTGACCGGTTTTTGGATTCTCAGGTCATAGGCGTCGAGAATCTCCGGGTAGGTGGTTTTGGGGTCCAGTTCCAGCGCCCTGGCCAGCCTGCTGTACGATTGCACCAGGCCGCCGCTCACCCGGTACCCCGGTGGATAGCCCTTTATCTTGTTGAACAACTGCGCCGGCTGGCCGCCCAGCTCGTTGGCCCGGCGCATGATGGCCCCCACTTCCAGGTTCCAGTCCACCTCCTGGTTTATCTCCACCAGTTCCCCCGCCCCTTTCAGGGCCGCAATGAACTCCCTGACGTCATTAAGTGGCATTCAATTTCCTCCTTGTTGTGCAGTCCCCGCTCCCTCGATGGGAGAGGGTCAGGGTGAGGGTGAAGTCCATTATACCCTCTCACCCATTCGCTTCGCTCAGGGCAGGCTCTTAATCCTCTCCCACCAACGGGAGAGGAAATTATACCGATGTGAATTCCTACTTCATGAGCGGCCCAAATATCTGCTTGTTGGTCTCCATCAGCTTCGGCCGCTCCATGTACCACTTCTCGTCGGCCATGACCAGTTTCTCCCCTTCCCTGGGGATGAACGCCGGGTCGATGCCTTCGGTAGATACGTCCACCCGTGCGCTGGGCGCGCCGTAATTGTCCTTGAAAATCGTCTGGCCTTCCTTGGAAAGCAGCCAGTTGACAAACACCGCAGCCGCATTGGGATGCGCCGGCTGGGAGAGCACCTCCACCGAGCCACCGCCGGCCAGCGATTGGCCCCCTTCGATAGGTTTAAGCCACCGGATGGGTGACCCCAGCTTCTTGAAATCGCTGGTGGTCTGGATGTCGGCCCCGATGGCTATGGCATACTTGCCCCTGGCCAGCGATTCTACCACCAGCCGCTTGTCTCTGAGCAATACCGGCGACTGCTTCAACAGGTTTTCCAAGAACTGTCGCCCGTCCTGCGGCCCGTAGATGGCCAGCATCATCTGAGTCCACGAGGAAGCCGCCCCGGCCACGGTAGGATCATCCATGATAATCTTGCCCTTCCATCTGGGGTCCAGGATATCTTTATATGACTTTATGTCGTTGTCTTTCACCAGGTCGGTGTTCACCGCTGTCAGCGTGGCTGCCTGGGAAACGAAGCTGAAGATCTGTTTCTCCTGGTCGAGGATGGGCAGAGCTTTGCCATGCCACAAATTGGGATCGGTCACTTCAGGCAAAATGAGCAGGGCAGATACGTCTTGCAGCACCTTTTCCGGTTTAAGCGTCCTGAACACGCCGCTGGGGCCGCCGATCAATATATCCCCCAGAAAGAGGCCGGCCCTGCGCTCCGACAGTATCTTCTGGGAGAATTCCTCTTCCCTTCCAGCGATAAATTCGGCGGCAATGCCAAACTTCTTTTCGAACCCGGCGGCCAGGGCCTGCCTGGTAGCGGGATTAGCGCTGGTGTATACCAGCACTTTTCCTTCCTGTTTGGCTGCCTTGACCACGGTATCCCACCTTGCCTGCCAGGCCGGCCCAGCCGGTTTGGCTGCCTGTTGGGCCGGCTGGGTTGGTGGGGGCACCTTGGCCGCCGGGGTTGTCCCCCCGCCGCATGCCATGGCCGCCAAGGCCAGTAGCACAGCCAAAAAGGCTGCTGCAACCAGTTTCGTTGACAGTAGCAACTTCATATGCCACGCTCCTTTTATCAACTAATTCAAACGCAATAAATGGTGGCGCATCTGTACCGTAGGAGTTTGATTTATCAAACCCAACCGGGGCTTGATGAATCAAGCCCCTACGCGGCGTCAATTAATGCGTTTGTATCAGTGCGCTGCACGCAAGATTGACCAATAATACAGCAAAAAGTCAGATTGGGCAAACCGCCTAGCCAGCCTTGACCCACCCGAATTCTTCTTTTCTTACCGTTTTCAGAGCCCTTTCAAACAGCTCAAGCACCTCCCCATAGAAATGCTCATCTTTGAACAACACGGTTCCTTCGGAAAGGGCGGACAAAGCCATCGGATGTCTTTTGAGAAGCATCGTCCTGAATTCATCGGAAGTATAGCCGAACGGTTCGATCGGAGCGAAGGTGTCATTTAAGAAGAAGAGCCTCTTTGACCTTTCCTGGAAGTTCAGCGGCAAGAGGTCTGAGACTACCAGGATATCTATGTCGCTTCCGAGGCCGAAAGTACCTTTCGCGGCAGAGCCAAATAGCACCACCAGGCAGGGCTTGAGTTCTCGTGTCAGTCGCTCAACGTACCGGACAATCTCGTCGTAGTACGGTATTCCCCGGAAAACGTCCGGTACCACGGGCGGCCCCGCCTGTGACACCTCATGGGCGTTTATTTCCATTTCTTTGCTTCTTCATGTACGAAGGTAACGATCATTCTGGCGGCGCCGATGGCTTCGTCTGCTGATGGCAGATCGTAGTATTCGAACGGCGCACCCTCCGGGTGGGAGTTCGGGTATCTTGGAGGGATGTAGTGCCGGTCCAGTAACCTGGCCGCCACCGCGAGATCATCAGAGACCCTGACCTTATCTCCGAAACGGCCCAGCAGGTTGACAATCGAGTGGCCAAAAGCAGCGGTGCCCAGGCCGTAGAGGAATCCCTTTACACTATACTCGGCGGCCTGCTGTGCCTTAAAGCATGACCAGTTATAGTCGCCGCTGTCCTTGTCGGTTTCCGCGCTGGCAAGGGTCTTCTCCGCATGTTTTTGCCACCGTTCGTACTCTTCCCGGTCAAACATTGTGAGGGAATTGTACCATAACTCCATCGGGTCCAATAACAGCAATGTATTCAACTGTCGGGATGGGTGTGCCGCTGTTGCGAAGCTGTAGCCGCGGGCCGTTGGCCCGCTCTTGCATTGCCGATAATACGAATATAAAGATCCCGGGAAGCCCGGGGTTGTACCAAAATTGTGTTTGAACGAGCACATTCCATTTCGGTCAATTTGAGAGCGGGCCACCATCCCCCGGCTACGGGATCCCCAGCTCTTTCAGCCTGGCGGCCGTGGGGATGCCGGTCTCGCTATCCCACCCGCGGTATTGGTAATATTCACTCAAGATCTTCTCGAATTTGTCTTTTTCAAGCTGAAAACCTTTCAGCGGGCCGTTCGACAAAGGCCTGGAAAAATATTCCTGGGGCAGGGTATCGTCGGTTCGCTTCCAGCCGCAGCGAATGTTGTAGACGTGCTCCAGCGTGTACACCCTGTCGGCGGCGGTCAACAGAGCGCCGCCGTCGAATTCAATTCCGGTTGCCGCTGATAGCATGGAGGCCAGATCATTTTCATTGATTGGCACCAGCGGTGGACTACTGTGGAACTTGCACAGGCCGACCATGTCTACCAGGGTGTAGAAGTTTTTGCCATAGACGGTCATGGCTATTTTGCCCTCGGGGCTAAGCCCGTTGCCCGCGTCCGGGTGCCCCCACTGCTTCTCGGACTGTGATGGGGATGGGCCCAGGAACTCGAAATGGGGCCACCCCTTCAAGTGGTCTCCACCCCTGGTGGAGGTGACCGAGGCCAGGGCGCAGCCGTAGCTGGCGCGGACGTTGCCCTCGACCGAGGGCCTTCCCTTGATGGTGTAGGCCAACCTCGCGGCATCGGGCCCCAGCTTCTGGCTGGCCCGCCACAGACCTTCGGCCAGCAGATCGCCTACGCCTTCGCGGTAGACCATCTTCCTGATGAGTTGCAAAGCCGTCGCCTGGTCGCCCCATTCAAGCTTCAGGCCATCGGTCTCCTTTTCGGTGAGGATTCCCTTTCGGTAGCAATCGGTTGCCCAGGCCAGGAGCATGCCCGGTTCGGAACCATCCATCCCGTAGTCGTTGCACAGTTGGGTGGCCGCCATGGCGAAAGGGATACTCGGCGAGCCGTACCAGTTCAGATAGGCCTGGAAGCAGCCGAACTCATAGCCTCCGCCGGCGACGCCCTGGTAGGCGCCCTGCTTGACCGAGGCGAAATGGCGGCAGTGGACCGGGCATCCATGACAACCCTGGTTATGCTCGAGGTATTTGGCCCACTCCTCGGGCCGGATACCGTGGTAGTAATCTTCCGAACACTGGGCGATATCATAGTTGTTTTGATGGGCGAAGCCGCCGCGATAAAATGGGGCATAGAGATAGTTGGTCCCGAACTTCCTCAGTGTAGGCATAAGACCGAACCCCATCAGCTTTTGCCTGGCTCGCCGGCAAGCATCCTCAAACCGGCCCGGCTGGGCAACGGTGACGCCATGGCTGCCCCGGACGGCCACCGCTTTCAGATTCTTGGAACCGGCAACGGCGCCGCATCCGGTCCAGCCCGGCGCCCGGTCCAGGTTGTTCATCAGGATGGCAAAACGCACCAGGTTCTCGCCTGCCGGCCCGATGCAGGACACCTGGATGCCTTTGTCCCCGAGGTCTCGTTTCAGCGCCGAATCGGTCTCGGGTACGGTCTTGCCCCACAGATGCGAGGCATCGCGGATTTCAACCGTGCCGTCGTCGATCCGGAGATAAACCGGCCGGTCTGCCTTACCCTTGATCACCAGGGCATCGAAACCGGCGTTTTTCAACTCCGGGGCGAAGTGGCCTCCGGAGTTGGAATCGCCGAAAATCCCTGTCAGCGGGGATTTGGTTACGATCTCCAGCCTCCCGCTGCCGGGCGCCAGGGTACCGGTCAGGGGGCTGGCGGCATAAATCAGAACATTGCCGGGATCCAACCCATCCTTTACCCCGGCTCCGACCTCGTCCCAGAGGATTTTGGCGCCGAAACCCTCGCCGCCGATCCACTTGGCGGCGAAGGTTTGGTCAAAGGGCCTCTTCTCGACAAGCCCGCTGCTCAGGTCAACATACAGGATTGTGCCGGTCCAGCCGTGCATTCATATCTCCATTTCGGCTACCGTGACATTTCCACCGCTGCCGCTATGTATATCTGCGTCGCCTTGACCAGGCCGTCGATGTCCTGGTACTCGCCTTCGCCGGTCCACATGTCGATTCCACCGGGCACATCGAAGGAACCTCCCGGCCCGAGAGTGGCTACCGGAATGCCGATTCTCCGAAAGGCGTTGGCGTCGCTGGAGGCTACCGCCACTACCGGCGGGTAGTTCGACTGGGGCTTTCCCAGCACCGATTCACGGGCCCTGAGCAAAGTCTTGATGACCGGGCTCTCAGCTACGGTACAGGTACCGGGATAGTTCAGGCAATACGTTTCCCAGGAAAAAGCGATGCCTGTGCTCTCGCGTACCGAGTCGAAGAATCCGCCTATCTCCTTCAGCGCCTCGCTCAATACCTGCTGGGGAGCCAGCCTGATCTCGACGTACAGGTTGCACATGCCCGGGATAAACGCCGGGAAATAGGGCGCGCCGGCTTCGATGGCGCCGATGTTCACGTTGGGGAATATGGTCCCGATTCCGGCGTCGAACCGGTGCTTCTCTCTGTATTGAGGCGCCCAGGCCTGTATGGACTTGACCAGTTCATAGGCTCTGGCGATGGCTGAGGTGGCCGGGCTGGCGGTGCCGATGTGGCTCTGGTAACCCATTTTGCCCGGCACCGAAATCTTGATGCGCAGGTAACCGGTACGGGCATTGACCACGTAGAGACTGGTGGGCTCGCACTCGATGGCGGCATCACAGATAAAGCCCGAGGTCAGAAGGTGCCTGACGCCGTAGCCTGCTCCCTGGTAGCGCGGCCCGGAAAAGGAACGGTATAATCCCTCCACCGGGCTTTTTTCACTTTCGCCCGCCACGGCGCAAACCGCCAGGTCGCCCTCGGGTTGGAAACCGGCCTTCTTCAAGGCTGCCAGCGCGGCTACCGCGCAGCTCACGCCCCCCTTCATGTTGAATGAACCCAGCCCGAAGACCTTGTTGTCCTTGACATACGAGCTGGCTTTCAACCCGGGAGGCAGGACGCCAACCATCGGCGCGTCTTCCTCCTGCCTGCCGGACAGAGAGGTATCGAGGTGGCCGAAGAATGCCAGCCCGGGGCCCTTGCGCCGGCCTTTCAGGACACCGATGGCGTTGGCCCTGCCGGGCTCTACAGGTTGAAGCCGGGCCTCCAGGCCGGCATGGTCCATATAGCCCGCGAGGTAGGCGGCGCATTTTTCCTCTTCTCCCGTTGGGCTATTGATATCCACCAGGGAGCGGAGCAGGTTGACCAGCTCGTCCTTATCGATGCAATCGCAGGCTGTCTTGATCATATGTCCCGAGAATCCTGCTGCGCCCTCGTAGCCGCTAGACAAGCTTTTCCGCCAGGGCGCCGCTCAGGCCGGCCTCTTTGACCTTACGGTGAATCCGGTCGATATCCGTCGTGTAAAGGCCGAGTTCCTTCATCCGTTCGAAATAATGCCCGTGGCCGGCATGATAGTTGAAATCGAGGCCGCCGGGCGTGGTGAGCATTTGGCCGGTATAGCGGATGAAGTCCCCCAGGCATATGGTACCGGGAAGCGCCAGGGGCTTCTTGCGGCGCCCGATTCTGGCGGCATTGTGTCCGGCTACCAGCCCCAGGGCCAGGCATTCGGCGATCCCGCCCCCGGGCCCCGTTTTTTCGCCGCCGCATAACAGATTGTCGAAGCCGACGACCAATAAGGCATCATCTCTCTGAAGCATGGATACGCCCTTCATGGCGTTGAAGGCGCCGCCGGAAAGAGGGTCCTGCACCATGACGTTTTCCAGCCCGGGTATGCTGCGCAGTTGCTCCAGTGAAAGGTAACCGATGCGGACACATTTTGCCCCCACGCCGATATCCACCAGGTTCAGAGACTCCATCTGTTGCCGGGGACCCATGCTCGAGATGTCTTGCCGTTTGGAATAATCGATGAACTTTGCCGGCAGGGGGATGACTACCGCGCCTTTCCCTTCCAGTTCCTGGCGCAGGCCATCGGAAAGACTGCTCTTCATAAGCATGATGGCGGCTACAATAGCTCCTATTGAGCCATCGCTTTTCCGCCGGTGGAACTCCCTGGCGCCAGCCTTCACCGCCGGGCTGACGCGGTCTCCATAGGTCGGGCAGCGGTACCAGGAACACAGGACGCAGCCCTTGCCGTATTTCCGGCACACTGCCATGCCGCCGGTGGTGCCCGTGCAATCTACGAAGGCGTCGCCTTCGATGGTCTGCCCGGCGTCGGTGATTACGCTGACGACATGGCCGCGGTCCGTTTGCACTCGCGAAGCCCGGCTCTGAAAACGCATGTTGATGCCTTTTTCCGCCAGGAGCCGGCGTATGGTGGCCTCGACTATCGGGGTATTGTAAACATAGCCATGAAACTCCTCGCCGATGCTGCCGCGGTGGAGAATGATGGATTCCAGGGCTTCAAAAATCTCTCCTGCCCCCAGCGCCTTAGCCTCCTCAGCGATGACTATTTTGCCGTTGTAGTTCATCCGTCCCGCACCCAGCCCGCCGGCCAGCAAGAGGTCGGTCCTTTCCAGGAGGACTACACTGGCGCCGGCCTTAGCCGCGGCCAGGGCCGCCCCGCAGCCGGCGAAGCCGCCCCCTATCACTACGACGGTTGTCTTTGTCATGTCAACCACCAATCGATTTAAGATTCAAGATTTAAGATTCAAGACTTAGGAACGGATCCGTTCATGAGCCGACGCGCCCTCATTTACACATGTCATTGCGATAACGGTCTTATTCGTAAATTGTATTCATGACATGCCGCTGCCAATGACGGCGGTGCATCAATCGCGAGTTCAGTCGATTTGCACAATTTCACCAAGCGTTCCACTGCCGGTTTACAACTGCGCTCTCTATCCAATCTTGGGTAATCAGTCTGCTCGTCTGCCGGGTTTCCAGTCAAATAATGAATCCAGGTCTCAATGTTGCGTTTGGGAACTCCAATAGCCACCGATTCTTCCTCGGCTCGAAACGGTATGCCGTGCGAACTGCACACGCCCGCAAATTGATTGATTCGTTCCGTAACGCTGTTTGAATCGGCGTCGATCATCACAATCAAACCGGATGCCGCTCTCGCGACCCGCTGCCGATAGGCCTTGATCTCGTCCACAAATTTTTCCCTCACCCACTGTTCCGCAGAACCCATGGCAAAAGGGCTCTTTTGTATTCGAATCTCTCTAGTATTCCAGCGCATCGCTTCAAGAAATCGCCTGACGAATGCTTCGTGTTGAGAATCCTCGCAGAGAAGCACAATTCTCACACGTCGTGTGCTCATTCAGTCCATCCCCGGGCGACTTGCTCGGAAAGCTTCAGCCCATCATAGATCTGTCCAGAAAGCTTCTTCACTCGCGCCGGTCCGAGAGGGTCACGATCAATCCACAGCCCACTTTCTTGACCGAGATAATCAATCAGTTCTGGATGATGACTGATGATAACTGCTTGGCGGAAGCCCTCACCAGAGGCATCGCTGAGCTTCATAAGCCAGGGTTGGATTTCGGGCAGCGAAACATAGTTTTCAGGCTCGTCCATGAAGACTGTATGCCCGAGGTTATGCAAGCCGGCCAGGAGCGAATATAGCACTATCAGGACACGCTGGCCGTCAGAAAGTTCTGCGAAATCAAAATATATTGGTGCGGACCCTCTGTCTTCACTGCTGAACCCAATCTTGAGAATTCTGGAATATGCCTATCGGTTTAACTCAGAATTATCACTATCAGACTGACCTTTGATGGGGTTACTCGGATGTACCCAAGAACTCTGTCCTTTTAGGGTGTATTGTTTCTCAATACGTCGCGAAAACCGCCCTAAATGTCTAATGATTACCTTAAACGATTTACCCTTGTAGTCTGCTTGTCTAGCATAGCCAAATGTAGCGTGCTGTGTTTGCCATTTACCCTTTGTTGGAGCACGCCATTCTAAGAGTTTTAGATATTGCCCATCAATGAAAGCAGTTACATTGTCTATGTCTTCATCAATATTCTTCTTTATCGTCAACATAACAGTAAAGATTATACCTTCTGCAACTGTTTGTATCGTCACATCCTTAATTCGAAACGAAATTGGCCATAAGTTAGGATACATATACGCTCTCCATAGCATCAATAATATAGTAGGCGGTAACAAGACCTTCAAAACTGGTAAAATTCGAGTACCAATGCTTAGTATTATGTCTTTTATTTCGTCTAGGTGTATGTTCATCAAAACTTAATCCCCACTTTTTTAGTGGGATTATATCAATGTTCTGAGACAAACCGATAGGCATATTCTGGAATTTCCAACCGCTTCTAGCTTGAATGCATGAAACCCGGGGATTGTATCGCGGAGCTGTTTTGTCAATTCGAATACCCTGTCCTGATGTTCTTGAGAGATATACCGGTACCAAGAGGCGAAGTTAGTTCCATCGCGGTTGAGCCAATCAGATTCCGTGTCAGTTTGCGAGGTCATGGCCCTGGGCTGGAGGCTGAGGACAAACAGCGCCGCGACCCATTTCTTGAACCATGTCAATTTCTTATTGTCATGCCGTGGCCCGATAGTAGACAGGGCCGACCCGGTCCAATCGAAGGCGTACGTCGGCCCGGGTTGGTGATCGTCGTGGTAGAGATGCACTTCTCCAAGTTTGAACTCAAACAATGGCCTGCCGTCGTGCAATAGCTGTTCAAGATCAATGCGTTGTCGCTTGACTTCCGGGAGATGCGAAAGGACAAGCTTGTAAGAGAAGAGTCCGTCTTCACCTTGGACTT
>CAZFEA010000086.1:0-11114 GCA_964518085.1 uncultured Dehalococcoidia bacterium | reverse complement strand
TGTCTAAAAGCGGCGAGAGCAACTATTAAAGCTCGTGTCTGGCGATCCGTTAGCCCTGAGGGTAGCCATACCTTGCGGCTACCTGAGGCACGGTGCAGTATTATAGCACTACACGGGCTGAAGTTGCAGCCGCCGGAGGCGTATAGCGCCGTTCCACTCTTGATCTATACCGTATAACGTTATACAATCAAGCCGTGATTCGCTCCTTCAAAGACAGGGAGACCGAAAAAGTATTCAATCTCGAAGTTTCGCGAAAACTGCCGCATGATATCCAGCAAGTAGCCGTGCGCAAACTTCGAATGTTAAATAATGCTCAAAAGCTTGAAGACGTGCGCGTTCCACCGGCCAACCGGCTCGAAAAGTTGAGCGGAAATCGAGCAGGCCAATACAGTATCAGGATCAATGACCAGTGGCGCATCTGCTTTGAATGGCGTGAAAAAGACGCATTCGAAGTAAAAATCACCGACTACCATTAGGAGTGCTGACAATGCCAGAAGAGAGATTACACCCCGTTCATCCGGGAGAGGTTTTGCTGGAGGAGTTCCTCAAGCCGATGGGCCTGAGTCAAAACAGGCTGGCCCTGGATATTGGTGTTCCCCCCAGACGCATTAACGAAATCGTGTTGAAAAGGCGCCGGGTTACAGCGGACACGGCGCTCCGGCTAGCGCGGTACTTTGGCACCTCTCCACAATTCTGGCTGGGGCTTCAAAACGATTATGACCTGGACATGGCAGAAGATATCCTGGGGAAGCGCCTGAAGAGGGAACGAAAGGCCTACGCCGGAGCAGGTTGACCGGACATGCCGGTGTACGAGGCGCTTAGCGCCCGCCCCCCCCGCCGGGAAGCCCCCAGCGTGCAGCTTTGGACTTCCCCTGTCCCGGAACAGTATGCCTCGCCCCACCCCGGGCGGGCGAGCCGCCCCACACCACGCCGCCGCCCCCCTGGCATCGCCCCTACAGCTATGGGTGGCGGCACAACGTACTCGGAACGGCAAGGCTTCGTTCAGGACGCCGAGGGCCTGGGATCGTCCCTGCGCTGGCCGCAAACGTAGTTGTACACCTGGACAATGGTAGCCGTGAGCGGCGCGGCCAGCACCACTCCCCAGAACCCGGCCAGATAAGCGCCAACGGCCAGCAGAAATATGATCACTGCCGGGTGCAAACCGAAATAGCCTGCCTGGACCCGCGGCACCAGCAGTGAATTCTCCAGCAACTGGACTATCAGGAAAAGAAAGCCAACCCAAATCGCCTTTTCCGGCGCCGATGCCAGAGTCACTATCACCGCAAAAATGCCACCGATCCAGGGACCGATAATAGGAATCATCTCGGTCAGGGCGGCAAAGGCCGCCAGCGGAGGCGCGGCTTCCACCCCGATGATCAGCAGTCCCACCAGCGCCATGAGGCCTACCACGAAGCCCAGGAACAACTGGGCCCGCGCATAGCGGCCAAATTCCTTGCCGGTAATCGCTAGAATGTTCCGAGTGTGTCTCAATAGCGCCGAACGGGAGGCGGACAGGGAGCGATCGAATTTCTCCCAGTCCAGCATCAGATAGAACAGGAAGACGGGCAGGATAACCAGGCTAAAGACCAGTCCTACGGTGGTCGGGATTAGCCTCAGGCTATTCAGAAATGTGGCCCTTAGCATATTGCCCGCGGACCGCGCCACTTCTTGAAGAATCCGGTCCATCTGGCTTTGCATCTCCGGGGAAAGCTGCTGCCGGATGGACTCGGTCAACTCCCGCACCCTGGAAATTGCGGCTTCGATGTACCCCGGGGCATCAAGCAGGATGGCGGCAAAGGCGTCTGCTACCGCGGCGAAAAGGTAAAGGGACCCCAGGGTAGCCAGTCCAAGGCCCACCACGAAGATGGCAAGGATCAAGATTGTCCTTCTGGCGCCCAGCAATTTGCCCGGCCACGGCAGCCGGGCCTCGCCCCATAGGACCAGCGGACGGAGGAGGTAGGCCAGAAGCAGGCCAACCATGAAGGGCAACAGGACGCTCCTCAGGGCATGCCCGATCAAGAGGAATGCCGCCAGCACCACCACAAAGGCGATGAGGCGCCGGTATTCTACCCACATATTTTTTGCTTCGGACAAACTTCACCGCGCGGACTTCCCCGGAAAACAACCGGTACCACAGGCGGCCCTGCCTGTGAGACATCGTTTTCATCCGGGGTTGTGAGCGCCGCTCATGGGCGTTTGTTACGAAAATGTCGCCGTCTCCCCCTTTTTCAAAGGGGAAATCCCCCTGTATCCCCCTTTTGCGAAAGGGGGAGGTAAACCGGGTCTCCTCGCCTGTGAGACAACGTCCGGTATCACAGGCGGCCCTGCCTATGAGACAACGTTTTCATTGCGTAATGGTGCTCGCCAGAGAGCATGGCTGATGGTTACGAATATGGGAACGCTGTCTCTCTCCCGTCGAGGGAGAGGGACCGCTATCGCGGTTACAACTGGGCGATATGGTCAGGCCGGGTACCTTTTGGCTCGTTCAACCGTTCCTGCACCGTCCTTCCCACTTCGATAGCCGTCTCCTTGATCCTGGCCAGAGGTTCGGCAATCCTTTCTCTTATGTCCCCCGCTTTTTCCTTTAACAGCGCCCTCGATTCGGCGCCGGTCCGCGGAGCCAGGAGGAGACCCAGGGCCAGCCCGGCGATTGCCCCGGCAATGAACCCGATGAGTAGATCGTGCCCTGCTTCTTGGTGATGCATTTCCGTCCCCTTTCCTGTATTCAGTTAGCCGGGGTCAGGGACGACCCCGGCTACCAGTTTGCAGGGGCAGACCTGCGCGTCTGCCCACGGGCGAACACACAGGTTCGCCCCTACGGCCAGTACATTTTCCGGGCCGCTTTGGTGAGATCGGCTCGATGGTCCGGGTGAGCAATGGCGATCAGTTCCTGGGCCCTTTGCCGGACGGTCTTGCCAAACAGCCTGGCAATACCGTATTCGGTTACCACGTAGTCGGCGCAGTTGCGCTGGATGGTAACCACAGTGCCTTCGGGCAGGAAGGGCATAATGCGGGAAACCTGGCCGCCCTGGGCAGTGGCAGGAAGGACGGTAACGGAACGACCTCCGTTCGAAAGCCGGGCGCCAAACACAAAAGGAATCTGCCCGCCGGCAACGCTTAGCTGCCGGTGACCCAGGGTTTCAGCCGCGATCTGCCCGGTCAGGTCAATAGCCAGGCAGTTATTGATGGCCGCCATGTTATCGTGCTGGGCGATCACCCTGACATCCTCGAGATAGGCGACATCTACCAGGTGAAACATCGGGTTGTCTGCCGCCCATTCCATTTCCTCCCTGGTCCCGCCGCCCAGGGAAGTTACGATCACCTTATCCGGGTTTACCGTTTTGTACTTGCAGTTGATAACCCCTTCTTTTACCAGGCCGATAATGCCCGCCGGGGTGGCCTCGGAATGATAGCCGATGTCGTTCCTGCCATCGAGCATCCCCAGTTTGACCAGCGGCTCGGTGGTGCGGCCGACCCCTATCTGGATAGTATCGCGGTCTTTGATCAGGCTGTTCACATGTCCGGCGATATCCAGGAGATACGGTTCCGGCTTTTTCAATTCCCGACCGGCAAGGCTGCCGGTGCCCGGTGCGCCGCCTGTGGTCTGGTGCTCGACGAAATAACCGATTTCCGAAACGTGAACAAAATTGTCCCCGTAGGTCCGGATCAGATTGGCATTGACCTCGGCGATGACCAGCTTTGCCTGGCGGACATGCTGCCGTTTGTTCCATAGCGAAGCGCCGAAGCTGCAAAAGCCGTTCCTGTCGGGCGGCGAGACTTCGGTAAGAAGAACATCGGGGGGTCTCTCCGAAGGGTTTTCCTGGAAGGGATAGAGCATGCCAAACTGGAAGTCCACGCGGTGGGCGTCGACCGCCTCCTGGGACACCGCGGTAGGTATCCCGATGCTGACCTTGAAAGCCTCGTCCCAGCCCTCCCCGTACCAGCCGAAATCGTAGCCGGGTGAAGGAACGTGTACTTCCACGTCCTTCAACTCACCCAGACGGCCGGCCAGGGCCATGCCCACGGCAAAGGCTTCCCTGCCGGCAGTGAATACCACGCGGTCCCGGGACTTGACCATGTTGGCCGCGGCCTCGGCGGATATCAGCTTCCTCTGGTACTCTTCTCGCCAGTCTCTGGTGGGCATGATTCTACGCTCCTTACGTGAGGTCCTTTTTAAGAGCCGGATTCTCGAATGATGTTCCGAAAGATGTCTTTGCACGCCATTACGCTTTGTGCTATTGAAAACACGTTAATTGACGCTGTAGGGGCGAGACCCGCATGTCTGCCCGCGGGCGAACACACAGGTTCGCCCCTACCGGACCCGGTAGGATTTCGGATTTAGCGCTTCGGATTTTGGTTCCGGCTTGTCTGGGCTAGGGGTAAGTAACAATTATACCATAGGACGTTAGCAGCGATTAGACACAGCTCTGTGCGGCCTCGCAAAGACTGAAGCGTTCGCCAAAGTGGGCTTCCAGCTTGAACACTGGCACGGCGACCATGCCATTCTGCGCCATATACTGCTTCCCTGAAACGGTCCAGGCCAGCACTCCCCGGTCCTCTCTGCTGAGGCCGGCCATTATCTGATCGATGATCATCTCCGGCCACAGCATTTCTTATATTTCTTGCCGCTGCCGCAGGGACACGGGTCGTTGCGCCCTACCTTGACCTTCACAGAAGTTACCCTGCATGCGGTAGGCTCATTAAAGCAGTGCCACCCGCCGATTTCCTCGGCCACATCCCCGATCAACTCGTGTCTGGAATCTGCCTGCAGTTGCCTCAGTACCGTTTCCTTGCCCTGCGCCAGCCGTTCGGTGACCCACTCCCCCTCAGTGGCTTCCTGCAACAGGTCGTCCGCGATGGCTCGCTTGATGTCGTCAACGACTTCCTCGGGATACAGGTCGGTGCTGCAGCTAACCAGGGCATCCCAGACCTGCGAAGACTTCCTCTCAAGCCTTGCTCGAAAAAGACTGGCGTAATAGGCCAGGACGTCCTCGCGGGTCGCCTCGCCGCAAACCACTTGAGTCACCAGCGCCTCCAGCGCAGCAGCCCTTACAAACTCGTCAGCCGCCTCATTCTCTGCCAGGGTCTTGATCAGGCTGGCATCGCCGTGAGCTACTGACGCCAGGATGCGGTGAAGGTCCTCGGTAACCACCGTTCCCATACACTCCTTAACGATCTCATCCGGTATTGAAAAGAACCGGACAATCAGGGGATAGGCGCGCACTTCACGAAACTGGGCCAGCAGGTACACGGCGTAAATATGCGCCATGTAGCTTTCCTGGTAGAGCACTTCCGGCAACGTGCAAGCTTTTTCAATGATTTCCAGGAGCGCCGGGGTGATTAGTTCCCTTTTTGCCACGGCTTCCCGCAGGGCCTGGCGCGGCAGGACTCCGGTGTTGTATTTCAGGTCTTCGAGTATGTCCTGAATATTCATTTAGTCCATTCGGCGCGGCACGCCGTGCCGCTACTGGAGGGCAAAATAGCCCTCATGTGTCAGCGGGTCCCAGACCGCTACCCCGGGCCTCACCGCTTTGCCCTGCTGAAGGCGCAGCGGCGCCGCGGCTTTGAAGTAGCTTACCAGCGCCAACTGGGTAACGGCCACTTCGAGGTTCAGCCGGTAACGGTTCTCCAGGTCCTGCAGGCGCCGTTGCTGGTCGGCGCGCGTGGCCCGGACCCTGGCGTCGATGCGGTCGGGGTCCGCTCCCTTGCGGGACCGTCCCGCTTCGAGCTTCGCAATCATGGCCTGGTAATGCTCCGACACCTGCCTCTGTTCGGAATAGCAGGCCCCTTTCAACCATTCCTCATGCGCCTTGACCGGCGCCGCCAGGTCTTCCCGCAGTTTCCGCAGCGCCCCGCGGCGCGCCTGTTCCAGGTCCAACTGCAACTTCAACTCCCGGCCGGCCACCGCTTCTGAAGCGCAGTATTGCTGCAAGGCCTTTTCTCCAAGCCGCGAAGTGGTCCACCCGGTATGGAGGTCCACGGTCACGTCATGAAACATTTCCTCGCGTTCCTCGCCGACGAAAGATACTTTGAACCGGAACATTGCATGGTGAAACTGCAGCAGCCGGTCTTCGCCCGCCTGAAGCAGGTGGCCGGGCAGTCGGACCTGGGCCTGCACCTTTTGCAGGGTCCGCCCGGTAGTAGGGCGCAGCGAACTCAAATAGAAATGGGCAGTTTTTCCCCGGGCCGCCGCCGCCCCGGCCGCCAGGTCCAGAAGCGGGCTTCCATAGGTTAGTAACTCGGCACTGGCATTCTCCCGGGCAACCTCAGGGGAAAAAGCCACCAGCAGGTACTCCTGTCCACCAAAATCCGGCTGCACCGACTCGTCGAGAAGCACCTCGATGGCCCGGTAGCCCGCCGGCTCCACCACTCCAACAGTAGAAAAGAAACGGCCGGCCAGGGACTCGAGGCGGTCAGCCACCGGAGACCTCGCCAAAAAGGGCGTCGTCCAGGGACTTCACCCGTTCATACTGGTCCCGGGCATCGGCCAGGCGTTCCCCGACCTCGTCGAGCCGCGCCCGCAGTTCATCATCGCTCCGGCTGGTGCCCACCAGCTCCATGATGGTCTCCTCCAGGTCCTTTTCCTCACTCACCCTGCCCAGGATCAGGTCCAGCTCCCCAACCACCAGCTCGAAAAGGTTGATCTTGCGGTCCAGTATCTCCAGGAGGCGCTCCTCCACGGTTCCCCGGCTGGCCAGGTTCAGAATGTAGACGTCCTGCTTCTGGCCGATGCGGCTCAAGCGCCCGATCCGCTGCTCGATGCGCATGGGATTCCAGGGCAGGTCAAAATTGATGATGATATGACAGAACTGCAGGTTGCGGCCTTCGCCGCCGGAGTCGGTGCTCAAAAGCAGTTGCGCTTCGCGGCGAAAACGGTCGACAGACTCGTCCTTCTCCCGGGCGCTGATGCCGCCGTGGTATACCACCAGGGGATAGTCCTTGAGGCTTTCTTTAAGCCAGTGCAGTGTGGCAAGGTAGCGCGTGAAGATGACCGCCTTCTCGCCGGCCAGGGATGCCAGGGTCTTCCTTAGCGCTGCCAGCTTGGCGCTTTCGCGGATGCCCTTCGCCAGGTCAAACACCTCGCGCAGTTGGAGCTGCGGGTTATCCGGCAGACCCTCCATCAGGAGACGCTCCACGGTGGGAACGATGGCCGCCGGGCTGCTGCCCAGCTCCATCTGCAGGTTCTTGAGGGTAAACCGGGAAAGCGGCTTTTTATCCTGGCCGTAGCACTGGCGCACTATGCCGGTAACTTGCTGGGATAGCCGCGCCTCTTCCGGGGCCGGATCCGTGAGCACCGTCTGGGCCTTCCGATGGGTGAAGAGGATGCCGGTGCTGCTGCGCCGGTTTCGTACCATCACCTGGCTCACCTGCAGCTTCAAGGCCTCTACATTCTGGGGCGTCAGCCGGTCGCCCCTGGCGACAAACTTCTTGCGGAACTCGGCCGCCGTCTTCAATTGCCCCGGCTTGAGCAGAGTGATCAGGTTGAATAGCTCGTCCAGGTCATTCTGCACCGGAGTGGCCGTGAGCAGGAGGATGTATTTTTTGTCCAGGGCGTTGACCAGCTTCCAGGCGGCCGTTTCGCGGTGCCGCAGGCGGTGGGCTTCATCCACGATTACCAGGTCAAAACGGGTGCCGGTTACCCGGTTGAAATTCTCACCCCGCTTGGCCAGTTCAATGGAAGCGATAATTCGGGGGAAGCGGGACCAGGCATCGCCCGCGGCGGCGAATTCAGGGGAATCGGTGGTGATGAAGTTCTGGTTGAACTTCTGGGCCATTTCCTCCTGCCACTGGTGCACCAGCGAAGGCGGCGCCAGCACCAGGACCCGTTTCACCAGGCCGCGCAGCAGATACTCCATGGTCACCAGCCCGGCCTCCACGGTCTTACCCAGACCAACCTCATCGCAGAGGAGCGCCCGCCCCTTCATCTGCCGCAGCACCATCCTGACCGTGGCCACCTGATGGGGGTAGACGGTGACCCCCTCGGCCACCTGGAAGGAAAGAAGCTGGTCGAAGCCGGGCTTGACCGAAAGGTCCGAAAGCTCCCGGGCCAGGAAGAAACTCCCGGCTGAGGCAAAATCGCCGCGCCATGCCTGCTCCAGAAGCGAGAAAGACCCCGGGGCCGTAAGCCAGTTGGCGTTGTCCCCTTTTTCCCCCGGGTCCGCGCCGTTTCCTAGGGCCAGCCCCCGCACCTGGATACGGCCGTTGTCGCAGCGCCACTGGAGGAGGTTACCCAGGCGGGAGAGCTTTTTCACCAGGCCCCGGCCGGACAGCACCTCTTCCCGCCTGGTAACCTTGATGGCGCCACCTTCTCCCAGGTCGAGTTCCATGCGGTCGGGCAGCAAGCCGGCCACCTCCGGTGGCAACAGGATATGGTCGGCATCAATGGTCGCCTGGTTCAAACAAACACTGTATATCTCAGGCAGGGATAGCATCTTTTCTGACCTGGCCAATTATAACCCAAAACGGCGGCGAAGGATTTGACAAAACGCGCAAAATCGTCAATCATTTCCTCCGGTGTTGGAACCAGGCTAACAGGAATCTGGAGGAAAATGGACAAGAACAATCTATGGAAAAACAACCGGCACAGCAGCGGCCTTGTTTGCCGCCCGGGGGATCAGCAGGCGCCGCTAAAGACCGGCATGGCGGACAACGTAAACAGTACCTTGAAGCACGGTCACTTGAGGTCTCTGGTCCGCGATATCCCGGATTTCCCCAGTCCCGGGGTGCTTTTCAGGGACATCACTCCTTTGCTGCAAGACAAAGAGGCATTCTCTTATTCGGTCACGGCCATCGCCAGGGGCTTCCGGACCAGGAAGGTGGACCTGGTAGCCAGTGTCGAGTCCCGGGGCTTTATCATCGGCGCCGCAGTAGCGGCCAGCCTGTCCTGCGGCTTTATCCCGGTACGCAAAAAGGGCAAGCTTCCTTTTAACACCTTCTCCGCCGACTACGGACTGGAGTATGGCAGCGGCACCCTGGAGGTCCATGTCGACGCCTGCCAAACGGGGCAACGGGTGCTGGTGGTGGATGATGTCCTGGCGACCGGCGGGACCGCCCGGGCCACCATCGAACTTCTCCGCCGGGGTGGCGCAGAGGTCGTCGGCGCCGCCTTTCTCATACATTTGAAGGAGTTCGAAGCCACTAACCAGCTCGACGTGCCTACCCTGGCACTGCTTTCGTATTGATCTATCAAAGATCTGGCCTCCCCCTTTTGCGAAAGGGGGATACAGGGGGATTTCCCCTTTTTCAAAGGGGGAGACCGCGACATTTTCGTAACAACTCAATAAACCCGAAAGGAGCAGCGTGGCTTATTACAAGGACCTCAGGGAACATATCAAGGCGCTGGAAGAGGCCGGCAAGCTGGTACGCATACCCTGGCAGATAAACAAAGATACCGAATTGCATCCCTTTGTCCGCTTGCAGTTTCGCGGGCTGCCCGAGGAGCAACGCAAGGCCTTTCTATTCGAGAACGTGGTCGACGTCCGCGGCCGCAAGTTCGATATCCCGGTGGTCGTCGGCACCTTTGGCTCCTCTCGCGAAATATATGCCATCGGGCTCCAGTGCCAGCCGGACCAGATCATGGAACGGTGGACCCACGCCCAGCTCAACCCGTTCAAGACCAGACTGGTGGCCCGCGGTCCGGTCCAGGAAGAGGTCCATGTTGGGGATACGCTGATGCAACACGGCGCGCTGGACGAGTTTCCCATCCCCATCTCCACCCCCGGCTATGACCCGGCGCCTTTCATGACCGCGCCTTTGATGATAACGCGCGACCCGGAGACCGGCATTCACAACGTCGGCACCTACCGGGTGCACATCAAGTCGCCCACCCGCACCGGCGCCAACTTCGCGCCGATGATGCAGAAGGATGCCGGACGCCACTGGCTCAAGTGCCGCGACCGTGGCATCCCGCTGCCGGTAGCCATCGCCATCGGTTCCTCGCCCAACATCGGATTCACCTCGGTGGCCAAGTTTCCCTACGGCATCAACGAACTTGAAATCGCCGGCGGCCTGGCCGGCGAGTCCATCGAGGTGGTCAAGGCTAAGACCGTGGACATCGAAGTGCCGGCCCATGCCGAGGTGGTTGTCGAGGGCCTGATCCCCACCGACGTGATCGAGCCCGAAGCCCCCTTCGGTGAAGCTGCCGGCTATATCGGCATCCGGGACATGGGGGCCTTCTGCAACGTGACCTGCATCACCCATCGCCGTAAGCCCATCTGGCAGGCTTTCTTCAGCCAGTTCCCGCCCAGCGAAAGCAGCAAGATCCGCCAGATCGGCTATGAAAATGCCACCTACAAGGTGCTCAGGTACGACATGAACCTGAAGTCGGTGCAGAAGGTGGCCTGCATGGAATCGACCGGCTCCAACGGGATGTTCGTCATCCAGTTCAAGAACCCGGACCGTGAAGAAGTGTGGAAGGCGCTGGAGCATGTCGGCCGGATAGAAGGCTATACCAAGCTGGTGGTCGGCGTCGATGCCGACATCAACCCCTGGGACGCCGAGGCGGTCAACTGGGCCATCGCCCTGCGCATGCAGCCCGACCGGGATTCGAAGATCGTCACCCACCGCCTGTCCGCCCAGGACCATTCCGGCGTGCCGCCAACGGAGCTTATCCGCGACCCCAGCATCAAAAAGGAATTGATGGGCACCCGTTTGCTCATAGACGCCACTTTGAAATGGCCCTATCCGCCGGTCTCCCTCCCTAAAAAGGAGTTCATGGAGCATGCCATCGAGCTGTGGAACCAGCACGGCATGCCGCCGCTCAAGCTGAAAGAGCCCTGGTGGGGTTACACCCTGGGCTACTGGCCCGACGAGGCTGAAGAGGAAGCTGAGATGGCCCTGCGCGGCGAATACTACAAGACCGGCGAAAAGCTGGCCAAACGGCGCAAGTCCAGCAAGGTGGAGTAAATCCGAAATTACCGGTAGCACAGGCGTCCTCGCCTGTCTTCAATCTCGGTAATCTATTGGCTGATTCCAGTCTGTCAACGAAGATCGCCAAGAAAGATTTCGCGGCCTGTCCGGGTTAGTAATTGTCCGCGATTAACTTGAACAAGCACACGCGGGTTGCACAAACGGAACCACAAGATTTCACGAGATTAGCACAGATTTGAGTAAGA
>CAZFEA010000085.1:0-11115 GCA_964518085.1 uncultured Dehalococcoidia bacterium | reverse complement strand
GACCTGAGGTTCTCTGTTGTCGGCGGCAGGCCGTCGCTGGACCTCGAGTTGGAGAGGAGGGTGCAGCAATGCTGCCTGGAGGGGATCAAGATGGGGCTGGTCAGGTCAGCCCACGATTGCTCCGAGGGAGGGCTGGCGGTTTCCCTGGCGGAAAGCTGCATACATGGTGGGGTGGGTTTTGACGGGCGCGGCTGGAAGGCCGCCGGTCCGCCCGCAGCGGCCCTTTTTGGAGAGGCGGCGTCGCGGATCGTGGTCTCCACCGGCCCGGGCAGAGAAAAGACTTTAACGGACCTGTGCCGCAGGCACGATGTGCCGCTGCTGAGGCTGGGCGAGACCGGCGGCAACAATTTCAGCCTGGGTAGTTACATTGATGTGCCCTTGAAGGAGATTGAAACGGCCTGGAAGACGGCCCTGGCTCGCTACCTAGTCCGTTAACAACCAACTCCTGCGGAAAAGTGGCAAGACTTTTTTCGGGCTGAATGTATTTCAAAGCTGGAGGACAAAGATGCAAGCTGGTAAGACCTCCATTTTCGGAGATTAGAATCAGATTACAGAGATTAACAAAAGATTGCAACGATTATTATTGGAATCTTTCGTTGTCCCCATTCATAATCTCTGTAATCTGTCTCTAATCTCGGTAATCTATCAAAACCAGTTGTCAGACTTGTCAGGAACACGTAAGGTAAGGGGGAAATTTTGGCTGAATGTTGGGAAATTCTTGATAATCAGGGGTCGGGGGACTTGACAAGAGGTTGATCCTGTGTTATCGTATCAGCGTCCCAAGTAATCAGGCAGTTTTAATCGGTGGCTAGCAGGGGGCCAGGATCCCGGGAGATGACCGATGGATGCTGGTAAATGTGGAGTAAACCGGGTTGCCGGAAGGTTACTTGGGACATTTTTTTGTCCTCGATTTTCACCCTCGCCTTGACCATCTTCAGTTTCGCCGTCACCCGAGAACCCTTGCGTCTTCGGCACGGCACGCCGTGCCGCTACTGGCTGCTCGAGTGTTTAGACCTGGAGGGGTGTGGCGTCGGGGGATGGCAACGCTGACGGCACTTCTTTTAATTCCGGCTGCAGTTCAGCGATGAAAGGCAGATTGCGATATTGCCCGCGGTAGTCCAGTCCGTAACCAACGACGAACTCGTCTGGTATCTCGAAGCCCACGTACTTCAGAGGCGTATCCACTAACCGCCGCACCCTCTTATCCAGCAGTGAACAAACATTGATACTGGCTGGCTGGCGTGCCTGCAGGTAGTTGATCAGGTAGTGCAGGGTCATGCCGGTGTCGACAATGTCTTCGATTATCAGTAGATCCCTTCCGGCAATCGGTCTTTCCAGGTCCTTGGTTATTCGTATTGGCCCCGACTTATCCTCGGCAAAATACGATATGGCCAGGAAATCTACCGATACCGGCACGGATATGTGTCGCATCAGATCGGAAAAGAAGCAGATGACGCCCTTGAGCACGCCTATGAGCATCGGCTTCTTCTCGGCGTAATCTATGGAGATCTCCCGCCCCAGTTCCTGCACCCGCTTCTGAATTTGTTGCGCCGGCAAAAGTACGCTGCCGATACCCCTGATCCTGGCTTCGGACAGCGGTCCATAACCGTATTTAGCCAGCAGGCGGGCGTAGTCCTTGCGGTTCAGCAACTTGATGTTGACGTCGGGGTGGAGCTCTTTCAGGCGGCGAATCTTGCGGTTTTTCTCCGTGGCCAGGCTTTGCTTCATAGTGGTAACTTCGACGAAAAGGCCAAGTTCGGGAAGGTAAAAGTCGGGAGTGAACATCTCGACGATCCTCGAACCGTCCCTCTCCAGGGGGAATGACCGGGGTTCATAAATCCACTCGATGCGGTAAAAATCAAGCAGTTTGGCGAATTCCTCTTCGCTGGGATGGGCGAACTGGCTGGGCTTACGCATTTCGGAAGTGATGCCCGCCAGCTCCTTCTTCAATTCCAGTGCGCCGAGGGGTCCCCCGTTACTGCCTGTTTCGGCGGTGAGGGCCTCGCGCAGGCGCAAATTGGACAGGTCCGAGGCGCATATGTTGGCGGCGGTGATCAAGAACGCCTTTTCCCGCTTGTGGAATTCCCTGGTGCGCCGGGAGTAAACCCTTACGGCGCCCAGGACGTCGCCTTTGTACTGCAGGGGACTGCTCAGAATGGAAGAAATGCCGGCCTGGCGGGCAACTTCGGGATGGGCTATCTGGGGGTCCTCAGTCGCCTCCAGAATGGACACGGTCTTACCGGCCAGGACTTCTGAAAGGCAGACGTTCCTGGCGCTGACCATCCCTTTGCGCAGATACCATTCGGTGAGACCATAGGTGGCCACGCGCAGGAGATTTTCCCTGGTCTTGTCCAGGAGCATTACCAGGCCGGCGTCGGCGTTGAGTGCCCTTACGATTGTCCGGAGAACTGTTTGCAGCCCTTCACGAGGATTCTTACCCGCATTGAGGATCGCCGTGATTTCTCTTATGGAGTCGTAAAAACTTCCGCCCATATTACCCATTTTGTCAGGTCCGTATGTCAAAGTTCGACATTTATTATACATCAGGAACGGCATTGTTGGCAACAGCCTTGCAAGCCGTCCCGTTGCAACGCTATAATGGGCGCAAAACACTTCTGGCGACCGATCTTTGCCGGGAACGGGATGCTCTGTTACGCTTTCGTTGCCGAGGGGCCACGGTTGCCAATATGCTGAAAGAATGGAGACAGCCACAGGAATGAAGACGACAAACTTGATAGCACTATTGGTCATATTTGCTTTTGCCGCTTTGAGCGCAGTTGCCTGCGCCGCCCAGAGACCACCAGCCCCGGGGCCGGCGGTCCCTCCTGGCGGGACCGCGGCGCCCAAAGCGGACTGGGAAGGCAAATGGGAGAAGGCGCTACAGGAGGGGAGGAAGGAGGGGGTGGTGTATGTATACGGCCCTCCCCTGCCCGAGGTTCGTGAGGGACTTACCTCCGGATTCGCCAGAGCATATCCGGGAATGAAGCTGGACTATGTGGCCCTGGGAGGCGGCGAAATCATTCCCAGGATAAAGTCGGAGTATGACGCCGGCATACATAACGTTGACCTGGTGGTAAGCGGGACCACGACGATACTGACCGGAGTGCGCCCGTACACCCAGGCCATCAAGCCGTTCCTGGTGCGACCCGAGATAACCGATCCCCGGGCGTGGTTGGAAGGGAAGCTGGAGTTTGCCGACAAAACCGGGGAAATCAACCTGGTCTTCACCTATACCACGTCTTCGTGGGTAGTCTACAACACCAATCTTGTAGACCCGAAGAAGATCACCTCCTGGTGGGACCTGGTGAAGCCGGAGTGGAAGGGCAAGATTACCTTCTGGGACCCGGCGGTCCCGGGCGCCGGTCAATCAGCCACCCAGCTATGGTTCCTCCATCCGGACCTCGGTCCGGCCTACTTCAAGGCCTTTGTCGCCAATGAACCGGTGATTACCCGGGACACCCGTATGCAGGTGGAAACGGTAGGCCGGGGCAAATACAGCATAGCTGTTGCTCCCAGTACCGGCATCGTGGTCGACTTACAAAAGGCCGGCATGCCGATCAAGTATACCAGGGTCTTCAAAGAGGGCGCCTGGTCTACAGCTTCTTTTGGATCGGTAGCCGTCATGGCCAAGCCGCCCAATCCCAATGCGGCGACGGTGTTCCTCAACTGGATGCTGGGCAAAGAAGGGCAGACCGTCTTTGCTACCAAGGCTGACTATTTCAGCCGCCGGCTCGATGTGCCTTCGGATACGCTGGATGAATCAATGATACCCGAGCCCGGGGCCAGCTACATGTCCACCCATACCGAGGACGTGGTGATGAAGGCGCGCTTGGAGGCGCAGAAACTCTGGGAGCGAACCATCGCCGGCAAGTAGTAAAGTAGTAAGGTCGTTGACCTGACTGCCGTCGCGGGAGCGGGAAAACAAGGGGTATTCGGGGTCGTCCCTGACCCCGAAAAAGTTGTGTGCGTCGGGCTCGGGGACGAGCCCGACTACCCAGGATTCTTGTACAACCTAATCCTTGATGATCAGGTCCACCAGGCTGTTCTCCCGCACGCTGAAGGGACCGGCATCGGACATTCTGAGGTGTGGAATAGCCGGGCTGGTGAGCACATCCAGGGAGAGATGGACACGCGGCTGTTTCGTGCCCAGCGACTCGACAGCCTCTTGGATTAGCCGGAGGCGAGCGGCAAGCTCTTCCATGGAGAGATCGGACATTACCCCGGCCAGGGGCATCGGAAGTTCGGATATGACCTTGCCTTCGGCGCATACCACCGCCGCGCCATTCAGCTCGACCAGCCGGTTGACGGCCAGCGCCATGTCCTGATCGTCGGCCCCTATGACCACTATGCCGCCGCAATCCCAGCTTCCACTGGAGGCAAAAGCCCCTTTCTTCAGGCCGAATCCCTTAACCAGTCCCATACCCACTTTTCCCGGTTGGCCGGCACGGCTGATAGCGGCAACTTTCAGTATGTCTTCGCCGGTGTCCGCGGTTACCCCTCCGCCGGCAACCGGGACTTCGGTAGTCAGTTCCCTGGTTACCAGTTCGGTAATCTGGTCGATGACCCGGGCCTTGACTCTGCCATCGTGGACGGGAGCTTCTATGTGGAAATCCCGGGCATCGAACCGGCGCGGAAAGCACAGGCTCCTGGTGATGAAACGCGGCCAGGCCTTCCTGGGAGGTTCGATCATGGCCTGACCATCCCGGGCGGCGACTTTTCCGTTGCTTATAACCCATTCGGGGCGGATGGTCTCGATGTCTGGAATGACAAGGATGTCGGCGAATTTGCCTGGGGCGATGCCGCCGATAACGTCATCCAGGGAAAATCGCACCGCCGTATTGATGGTTGCCGCCTGGATAGCGGTGACCGGCTTTAGCCCGTAACGGATGGCCTGGGTCACAATATAGTCCATGTAGCCCTTCTGCAAGAATATCTCCGGGCTCACCCCGTCGCTGACCAGGGAAAATAGCCTGAGATCTATCCCCTGCTGCTGGATTTTAGCTATCACCGGTAGTTCTGTCCTGACTCCGCCTTCGCGGACCATGGTACTCACACCCAGCCTTAGCTTTTCGATGGTCTCTTCCAGGGTAGTCGACTCGTGGCACGAGGTGACGCCGGAAGCGAAATAGGCCACCAGTTTGTCATTGCGGGCGCCGGCTGAATGGCCGTCCACTTTCTTGCCCCATGCCAGAGTTTGCGATAGGAGTTCAAGAATGCGTTTTTCGCCCTGGATGGTAGGAAGCCAGTATGTCTCGCCGAGGCCGAGGACCCTTTCATCGGCCAGGAGGCGGTCCATTTCCGTCGCCGGGATGTAATTCGCCCGGGCTGAGGGGCTTGGGGTCACCAGTGGCGGCGCCATGAAGAAAAACTTGATCGGCTGGTCTTTCAGGTAGTTCATGAAATACCGGCCTCCCCTGATACCGATCGGGAAGGTAACTTCCTGGACCTCGGTGATAATGGTGGTGGTGCCGTGAACCATGGCGTGCCTGGTGTATTCCCATGGTGGGGTGATCGACAACATATGGGTATGGCCGTCCACGAGGCCGGGGATTACTGTCTTACCGGTGGCATCGATGACTGTTGTCGAAGGTCCAACGCCTCGGGCGGTGTCTTTTCCGACATAAGCCACGCGATTGTGTTTTACGGCAACGGTATGCTTGCGCTGTATTTCACCAGTATAGACATTCACTAGGTCGCCGTTGCTGACAACCAGGTCGGCTTCGCCCTTGCCCAATGCCACGTCCAGCAAGGCTTGAATTTTGTCCGGGCTGAGCCAGCGAAATCCTGGATTTTTCATATGGGCGATTCCTTTCTGAGGGATGGGGAATGGGGGGCTTTCCGGCGAAGTATACTATACCGGCGCTTGAATGAGCAACCGCATTGCCCAGCTGCCCCTCCGCCATCCATTCATCGCGAGGAGACCCAGTCTACCTCCCCCTTTCGCAAAAGGGGGATACAGGGGGATTTCCCCTTTTTCAAAGGGGGAGACGGCGACATTTTTGTAACAAGTGTTCCACAGGTTACAACCAACAGGAGTCTCATGCAATGCGCGATGTTGACGCGGACGCCTGATGCTTGCTAGACTGACGGGCGCAATGATCGTAATCGGCTTGACCGGGGGCATCGGTACCGGGAAAACAACGGTCGCGGAGATGCTGGCCGAGATGGGCGCCCGTGTCATCGATGCCGATAAGCTTGGTCACGAGGCGCTGCGGCCGGACACCCCCGTCTGGCAGGAACTGGTGGCAGCGTTTGGAAACGATATTTTGAAAGGGGACCGGCAAATCGACCGGGCAAAGTTGGGCGAAATCGTTTTCAACAACCCCGCTGCTTTGAAGCGAATAAATGCCATTACCCATCCTCGACTGTACCGCATGGTCGAGTCGCAGATCGAGGAGTACCGGAGGCAGGGAGTCAAGGTGGTTGTGGTCGAGGCTGCGGCATTGATCGAGGCCAACTGGAGGTCATTGACGGATGAGGTCTGGGCGACCGTTGCTTCACAGGAATGCGTTCTGGAAAGGGTGAAGAAGCGCAGCAACTTCGGCGCGGAACAGATCATGGCACGGATCCGCTCCCAGATTTCTTCAGAAGAGCGCGTTAAGCACGCTACCGTGGTAATCGATACCGACTGCACCCTTGAGGGCGTCCGGGAGCGTGTGGCGAAGGAATGGAAAAGATTGACACAGCTTGATTTTTGATTTTGATGGACAATAGCTCTCAACTTAGGCTTTTCCTGGAGCCCAGGTCAATCGCCCTGGTTGGTCTTCCTCGCGATACCGGACCGGGGAGCCGGAACATCATGGAGATGCTTCGTCAGCAGGGATACCAGGGAACCCTTTATCCGGTCAACCCAAAATGCGGCGAGGTCCTGGGGGTGACCGCCTATCCGTGTGTCAGGGATCTGCCCGAAGTGCCCGATCTGGCGGTCATTTTGACGCCGCGGCACCTGGTGGCGCCCCTGGTGAAGGAGTGCGGCGAGAAGGGAATCAAGGCTCTGGTCGTCGTTGCCCAGGGCTTTGCCGATGTTCCCGGAGAAGGGAACAGGTTGCAGGAGGAGCTGGTCTCGACAGCCCGCCGCTACGGTTCGCGCATACTCGGCCCAAATACCTTTGGCGTGGCCAACGCTTTCCTTGGCGTCAATACCGCCTTTGCCCTGACGCAGATGCAGAAAGTACCAGTGGGCATGATCTGCCAGAGCGGCTTCCCCTTTGCCGGTTTTCCCCGGTTGGTGGTCGTGGGTAAGGCGCTGGATATAGGCAACACCTCGGATATCGACTTCAGCGATGGCCTCAACTATTTTGCCGGCGATGACCAGATCAGGGTTGTGCTGCTATACATGGAGGGTATCAAAGACGGAAGACGTTTCCTTGATGCCGCCCGCAGGGCGACGGCGCGCAAGCCGGTCATCGCCCTCAAGGCAGGAAGGGGAGCTTCCGGCGCCAGGGTCGCCGGTTCGCACTCGGGATCGCTGACCGGCGCGGACCAGGTCTACGAGGCTGCCTTCAGGCAAAGCGGCATCATCCGCGTTTCCGATACTGAAGAGTTTGCCGACCTGTGCCGCGCCTTTCTGGTGTTTCCGCCCAGCCGGGGCAGAAGGTTAGGGGTCATGAGCATGACCATGGGCGGCGGCACATTGGTAGCCGATGCCTGTGAGAAGTATAATATGAAGTTGGTAACGTTTTCCGGGGATACCACGCGAAAGATCACTGCCATGGCGCCCTCATGGCTGAAGATCTCCAATCCGCTGGATGCCGGCGCTGTGTCCTTCGGCCCCGCCGGATCACGAGAGTCCTTCCGGAGCAGCCTCGAAGCCATATTGGGGGACCCGGTTGTCGATTGCGTCCTGGTAGTTGTACCGGACCTTGAGGCCGAGCAAGTTAACTTTCAGGAGGCGGCGCTGGAGATGGCCGAAATGCATCGCGATAAGGCGATTGCTTTCTGGGTCTACGGGCCGGACTTCGACGGCAGGGTTGCGGCCAAATTCGAGAGTACCGGGCGCATACTTAATTTTCTGAGCCCGGATCGGGCCATCCGGGCGCTGGCGAGGATGGCGGAATATCGAGAACGGGTGAGCAATGCCATCTGTGATTGACCAGATAAAGACGAGGCTGGCCCAGCACCCGAAGCAGGGGATCTCCGACCCCGACCGGGTGCCGGCGGCGGTCCTTCTCCTTCTTTTTGAAAAGGGCGGGAAGGTACATGTGCTTTTCACCCGGCGGACCCAGGCGGTCGAGTACCATAAAGGGCAAATCTGTTTTCCCGGGGGCTGCTGCGAAGGGGGCGAAACCAAATGCAGTACCGCTCTGCGTGAGTCCTTCGAGGAGATCGGGCTGAGGCCCGGCGACGTTGATATCCTGGGAGAGCTGGATGACATCCGGACGGTGACCAGCAACTTCGTTATATCGCCGTTTGTCGGGATGACCAGGCATCCATACCAGTTCAGTCCCAGCGCGATAGAGATCGATGAAATTCTTGAACTGCCGCTGGATGACCTGCGAGATCCGGTGAACTGGAAGGTGGAGTGGCGTACTATGGACGATGGGACCAGCGGCGAGGTCTTCTTTGTTGAGGTGAATGGGTCGGTCGTCTGGGGCGCCACAGCCAAGATACTTAAGCAGCTAGTCGACATACTGGACCACGATAATGCTAAAGTTCCATAGGCGCGCGGTTTCCGCGCACCGGGCGCCGCCCCGGCGGAGGAGACCTTTGTATATGCCGCCCCCGGCGAGGGACCTCGCGGCTACGCCGCCCAAACTATAAACTATGAAACCACGCATATTACTCTTTGACGCCAACGCCCTCATACACCGGGCTTTTCATGCCATACCCACGCCCTTTACTGTCAGCAAGACCGGAGAGATCGTGACCGCGGTTTACGGCTTCAGCCAGATGTTCATCAAGGCATTGACCGACCTGAAACCGAAGTATGCCGCCTGTGCTTTTGATGCACCGGCAAGGACATTCCGGCATATCCAGTTCGAGGCCTACAAGCAAAACCGTCCCAGGATGGCTGACGAGCTTGCCGCCCAGTTCCCCCGCGTGCGGCAGATAGTCGAGGCCTTCAACGTGCCTATTTTCATGCTGGAAGGTTACGAGGCCGATGACCTCCTCGGCTCCCTGGCCCGACAGGCCGCCGCCCACGACCTCGAAGCGGTTATTGTCACCGGCGATGCCGATGCCATGCAACTGGTAAATCCTGATGTCAGGGTGTTTACTCCCGGCAAGACCTTCTCCGAGGTTAAGCTTTACGATGAAGAGGCTGTTCTGTTGAAGTACGGCGTGCGGCCGGCGCAGATAGCTGATTTCAAAGGGCTGGTGGGCGATCCTTCAGACAACATCCCGGGGGTTAGAGGCATTGGAGAGAAGACCGCCGTCAGGCTTTTGACGGAATTCGGCAGCGTCGAGGAGGTCTATCATCATCTCGACCGGGTAGCCCCGCCCAAGACCCGGGAATTGCTCGCCCAGCAAAAGGACATAGCCCTGCAAAGCAAGCAACTGGCCACGATTGACACCACTGCGCCGGTAACCCTGGACCTGGAAGCGTGCCGCCTTTCGGATTACGACCGGAACAAGGTGGTGGCCCTCTTTCGGGAACTGGAATTCGCTTCGTTGCTGAAGAGGCTGCCATCCATTGAGGAAGAGGGTGTGGTGGCTCCTGAAGTTACCGTAACCGGGGTCCAGGGGAATTACTCTGCCATTACCACGGAAGACAAACTGCAGGAGCTCGGAACCAGGCTAACGGACACGCCATACCTGGTAATCGACGTGGAAACATCTGACAAAGATCCATTGTCGGCATCCCTGGCCGGTATTGCCCTGTCCTGCAGGCCCGGGGAGGCTTTCTATATTCCTGTAGGACACCAGGGGCTGGATAGCATGCTTCAATTGCCGCGCGACCGGGTGATTGGCTGGCTTGGCGGCATCCTGTCCAATAACGACCTGAAACGAATCGCCCACAATGGAAAGTTCGACATGAACGTTTTGAGCCGGTGCGGACTGGAGTTGCCCGGCTGGGACTTTGATACTTCGATCGCGGCTCATCTGCTTAATGAAAAGTCCATCACCCTGCGTGACCTGGCCTTCAAGAGGCTGGGCCTGGAAATGATGCCCATTACCGATCTTATTGGGACCGGGGCCAGGCAGATTTCCATGGCTTCACTTCCCTTTGAAAAAGTGGCCCAGTATGCCTGCGCTGACGCAGATGTAACTGCCAGGCTGTACCCTCTCCTGGAAAACGAGCTGAAAACCGGGGGGCTATGGCAACTTTTTGATGAAGTCGAAACACCGCTGGTGGGTGTCCTTTCACGAATGGAAAGGACGGGCATTGTCCTGGACCAGGGAGTCATGCGCGACCTTGCCCAGAAGCTGGGCGAGCAAATCCGCAACCTGGAAGGTGAAATTTACAGGTGCGCCGGCCATGAATTTAATATCAATTCACCGCAGCAGCTTGCAAACATATTATTTGTGGACCTTAAGCTCGAGGCCAAACGGCGCACCATGAAAGGCTATTCGACCGATGCCGGCGTCCTCGAAGAGCTGAGGGGGGTGCACGAGATCATCGACCACATACTCACCTACCGGCAACTTGCCAAGCTGAAGTCAACCTATATAGATGCCTTGCCGGCTATGGTGAACCGGGAGACGGGAAGACTGCACACCACTTTCAACCAGACCAGCGTGGCCACGGGACGCCTGTCGTCCAGCGATCCAAACCTGCAGAACATACCGATAAAAGGTGATCTCGGCAGGCAGATTCGCACAGCATTCAGGGCGCAGGCGGGCTGGTGGCTACTGAGCGCCGACTATTCTCAGATCGATCTCCGGGTGCTGGCCCACCTTTCCCAGGACACCCGGTTGGTGGATGCCTTCCGCCAGGACGAGGATATTCACGCCGCCACGGCCCATGAGATCTTCGGTGTGCCCCTGGACAAGGTAACCTCCGATATGCGTCGCCTGGCGAAGACGGTGAATTTTGGTGTGATCTACGGCATGAGCGAATACGGACTGGAGCAGGCTACCGACCTGTCGAGACAGGAGGCGGGGCAGTTCATCCAGCGCTATTTTGAGAAATACAAGGGTGTCGCTGCCTATCTTGACGCCACCAGGAAGCATGTC
>CAZFEA010000084.1:7645-11145 GCA_964518085.1 uncultured Dehalococcoidia bacterium | reverse complement strand
CCCTGTATCCCCCTTTTGCGAAAGGGGGAGGTGGACTGGGCCTCCTCGTGATGATGCCATTTTCATACTTCATGGCGCCCCCTGGCAGGGGGGCATGGGTGATTGCTGCCAAAACGGCCGATTTTGAGGAATGTTAGCATAGAAACCAGGGGGTTAGCAATTGACATGAGGTCAGGAGTCCTGTGGATTCGCCTCATCGGTAAGGCAAGAGCGAGCCATCGGCTCGCGGCTACGGCCTGTTCCACTGTTCAGACTGCTCGGACTGTTCTGACTGCTCGGACTGTTCTGACCGGGGCACGCCGCAGCGCGCCACTACGCATGTTAGCCATTGCAGGTAGTCCGGATTGCCGGCAACCACCGGCGCCGCCAGGATTTCCGGCACCTCGTACGAATGAAGACTTCGAATGGCCTTCTCCACTTCAGGATACAGGGCGGAGGTCGTCTTGGCCACTGCCAGCCATTCCTCGGCCTCCTCGATCTGTCCCTGCCACCAGTAGGTGCTGCGGATAGGTCCGGCCACCTGCACGCAGGCGGCCAGCCGCTGCTCCACCAGGGCACGGGCAATGTTATCCAGATCGGCCCTGGGGCCGGCGGTGACAACCTGGATGCAGTCCATGGCTGCAGGCGGGCTAGCCGCCCCCACCCCCTGCCACCGCCCCGCCCTGGCTAGCCTACCGTCTCGCACTTCTCACCTCTCACTTCCCACCTCTACTTCGCCAGTGCTCCAAAAATCTCCCCGGATACCTTGCGCAGGTCTCCCTTTCGTTTTTCATAATTTTCGAACTTCTCTACCGGATCGACGTCTCCCGGCTTCGGCACCAGCGCCGGCAGGAAGGAGTCCTTGGGCACATCGACCCGGGCCGAAGGATACTCGCTGGCCGGGGCGTAGATGCTGCTGCCTTCCCTGCTCAGTATCCAGTTGGCAAAAACCCTCGCCGCGTTCGGATGCGGGCCGTCCTTGAACACCTGCAGCAAACCCGAGCCGGAGGACATGGATTTCGGTTCCCTGGTCTCAATGAAGGCAATGGGAGCCTTCATCTTGATAAACTCGGCCGGGGCGGACGGGCTGGAGCCGACGCCGATGGCAAACTTGCCCTTGGCTATCCATTCCGCCAGCAGTCTCTCATCCCTGGTCACCTGGGGTTGCTGTTTCGCCAGGTCCTTCATGAATTGAAGACCCTTTTCCATGCCCATTTTCTCTATCAAGGTAAATGCGAACCAGTCAGCGGCATTTCCCGAGATGCTGGGGTCGTTCAAGGCGATTTTGCCCTTCCACTTGGGGTTGAGCAAATCGGTGGAATAGTTTATCTCGTCCTCTTTCACCAGATCGGTATTCCGGGTATAAAAGGGCAGGGCGGTCATCACCACCCGGAACGCCATGTGGGCCTTGTCCAGGTACGGCAGGCGGTTGTCCAGCCATTTCGAGGGGTCTTTGACCTCGGGAAGGACCAGCACCGGGTCCAGGGGGACCAGGGCGTTCATCGGCACCAGCTCGTTGATGAAGGTGGTAGGGCCCATCAGGCCGGCATCGGCCAGATAAAGCCCGGCCTGTCGCTCCGCCTTCAGCTTGCTGACCACCTCGCTGGCGCGGCCGGCGACGAAATCAACCTCTATCCCGTATTTTTCCTTCATCGCCCTGGTGATGGCTTCGCGAGCATCCGGTCGCTGGCTGGTGTAGATGGTTAGCCGACCCTCCTTCTTCCCGGCGGCAACCAGGGACTCCCATGCTCCGGGGGCAGGGGCCGGCGCGGTCGAGCCACCCGGTGGGGGAGCCGCCGTGGGCGCGGCCGCTTGCGGCCCGCAGGCGCTGAACAGCCAGAAAACGGCGACCAGAGCGGCGGGTAAGCTAAACAATTTCATCTTGACCTCCTGATCTTCGTTATAGGAAAGTTTCTCGTGACAATGACCGGTACCACAGGCGGCCCTGCCTGTGGGGGATCGGTTTCACTCCTGCGCTGTGAGCGTAGCTTGAGGCTATCTGATACGAAATGATAACACAAGGTCCCAGTTTTGGAAAATCGCCCGTTATTCTCCGCCAATGAACATCTGCACCGGGTGGGAAATCTTTTCCCTGGTCTTTGGCCGGTACTGCCATTTTTCCAGCGGTATGGGTTCGTATTTCACCGCCAGGGAGTGCCCCTGCCGCTGCATCACCACCAGTTTCAACCAGTTGACATCGTCCCGGTACGGATAGTCCTCCCGGTAGTGGTACTGCCGGCTTTCTTTCCTCTCCAAAGCAGCCCGAAAGACCAGTTCAGCGCACCCGGCGTAGTTCCGGAATTCGTTGGCCCGCACCAATTCGTGACCATCCACGGCACGTAGCCTCGGGAGTTCCTCTTTAATGTTTTCTATGGCGGCCAGGGTACGAACGATCCGGGTGGCGCTCTTGAACATGCTGAAAGGAGCCGGAACCGCCGCCCGGTCCAGCTTCTCAAAAAGCTCTGCCGGTTCCGGGCCTTCCTTGCGGCGCAATGGCGCCAGGGCCGTTTCCCTCAGTGCACTTATCTGACCGGCATCGAGGCGCCCCGGTCCCGCGGATAGTGCATACCTGGCGGCACTTTCGCCGGCCACAAAGCCCAGCACGTTGCATGAGGCGGTGGCTATGCCTCCCAGGGCATAGATACCCTGCACCGGGTTCCTGGTTGCCGCGCCGGCGGCATAAAGGCCGGGGAGGCTGGTGGCTGCCGAAAGGTCTATTTTCAGCCCGCCTTCCCCGGATGCGCTGCGCAACGACCAGCTCGGAGTGCACTCCAATTTCTCTTTGGACACATCGACTCCCAGGCTATCCCAGATTTTCATCGTCCGGGGGATAACCCGCCTGAACTTCTCCAGGGTCTCGGGAGGCAGCTGCCTGATATCCACCATGATTGGTCCCCGGCCCTCCAGCGATTCTTTGGCGAAGGCCAGGCACAGTTTGTACAGGAGGGAACGTTCCATTAGTATGGAGTCGTACTTCTCCATGAACCTTTCGCCCCGGGAGTTGACGATTGTCCCACCATGACCCTGTATCATGTTGATGCCCCCGACCGCCGTCTTGCGCTGCCAGACATTGATATTCCCTGAGGTGCAGAACTCCATGTTGGCCACCTCAGCCCCGGCCCTGAAGCCGGAGACCAGACCGTCCGAGGTGCAAACGTCGTCTACGTTAGACCTCTTGCCAGATATCGGTCCGGTGGCCAGCACCACCGCGCCAGCCTGGAAGACATGGAATGTCGACTCCCTGGTATCGATGCCAACGGCGCCCACTACTCGACCTCCCGAAGGATGCAGTCCATCCGAGGTGAGAAGATCGGTGATCATAACCCTCTCGACCAGCCTGACACCCTTTTTCACCGCTTGCTTGCGGAGCATGTCTACCAGACCCGGACCATGAAACTGAAATAGCCTGGTGTTAATGTGACCGCGCCCGAGGATACGGGCAATGTTCCCTATGCTGTCCCGCTCGATAGGGGCGCCCCAGCTCTGATAGTCGCGTATTCGCTGGACCTGGTTCTGAAGGA
>CAZFEA010000084.1:5620-7635 GCA_964518085.1 uncultured Dehalococcoidia bacterium | reverse complement strand
CAGTCCTGGTCCGGGAAATACTCGCCGGCCTCGACGATTTCCTTTTTCCAGACATCCAGGTCGTCGGCAGCGGTGGGACAGAGCTGGACACCGCTGGCAAATGTCGAGCAGCCGCTCCGGCCGACCCTGGCCTTTTCTACCAGCACGACATCGGGACAGAAATCCGTGGCCCGAATGGCGGCCCACAGACCGGCGAAGCCGCCGCCGACCACGAGCACTTGAGCCTCGATTGGCTTGATTGTTTCAGGCATCTCAAACCCCAATCTGAAAGTTACTAATACAAAGGCAATAAATCGATGATGCCTCCAGACTTCAGAAGTTTAACCCGCCGGCAGCAAAGTGGTCAACTCGGTGTCGCAGTCGGACTCTGTGTAGCCGTGGCCCGCCGGCTCGCGGCTATGGCTGGTGCTATAATAAGTCCAAACCCCCCGGGTAACAATGGAACAGAAAGAACTCCAATTCACCGCCGACGGTCTGCGACTGGTCGGCGAAATCTATCTACCGGACCGGGCAGGCGCCGGCAAACTGCCGGCCCTTTGTATCTGTCACGGCATCCCGGCGACGGCGCGGGCACCCGGTGACCAGGGCTACCCAATCCTGGCCAGGAGCTTTTGTGAACTGGGCATCGTCACCATGATCTTTAGCTTTCGCGGCTGCGGCAGAAGCGAAGGCAATTTCGACATGCTGGGCTGGACACGCGACCTTTCGGCCGCCCTGGACTGGCTTTCGGCCGTGCCCGGAGTCGATTCCTCTCGTTTATTTCTCATGGGCTTCAGCGGCGGCGCGGCCACCGCCATCTATGTGGCGGCGGCAGACTCCAGGGTCAAGGCCCTGGTAAGCTGCGCCTCGCCCACCCGTTTCACCATGGTAGAAACCCCCGAGGGAAGGGAATCATTCCTGAAGCAGTGTAGGGACACCGGCACCATAAAAGACCCAGGGTTTCCGCCATCGTTGAAACAATGGGTGGCAAATTTCAGGAAAGTAAGTCCCATCAAATATGTCTCCTTCATCACTCCGCGGCCGGTGCTGTTCATTCATGGAGATATGGATGACGTGGTGCCGGTCAGCCATTCCAGGCGGTTGTACCGCAAGGCCGGTAAACCCAGGGAACTGGCCATCGTCAAGGGCGCCGGCCACCGTTTGCGACTGGAGGAAAGGGCGATGGACAAGGCCCGCGAATGGCTGGCCGGTCTGTGTTGAACAAAGACCGCCGACCTCGCCGCGGCGCGCTGTGGCGCTACGGCACCCAATGATCAGTTGAAGAAAGGCTCCCGCCGTTCTATAATGGGTGCTGTCGGTTCGATTCTACTTTTACCTATGAACATCCGTCCTCACGGGGAATAAAATATAGTGGACTATGGCTGGCACGAAGCCTGCGGCGTCTTCGGCATTTTCGATCCCGGCGAAGACGTAAGCAGGCTAACTTTCTTTGCCATCTTTGCTTTGCAGCACCGAGGCCAGGAAAGCGCAGGTATAGCCACTGCCGATGGAAAATCCATCCAGGTCCATACCGGGATGGGCCTCGTCTCCCAGGTTTTCAACGAGGATATCCTCTACCGCCTGAAGGGTCACATCGCCATCGGACACAACCGGTATTCAACCACCGGTTCCAGCCGTCCGGCAAATGCCCAACCCATCCTGGTCGAAGGCCCTTCCGGGGCCATGGCCCTGGCGCACAACGGCAATATCGTCAATGCCGCCTACCTCCGCCAGGAGCTCGTCGACGCCGGGTTTGCCTTCCGCACGTCCACCGATTCCGAAATGATCGCCAACCTGGTCATCGCCGCCCCGGGCAGAGACTGGGTAGCCAAGATCAGGCATGCCATGGCCCGGCTCCGGGGCGCATATTCCCTGACCATAGCCACCAAAGACCGGCTCATCGGCGTGAGAGACCCCTTCGGCGTTCGCCCGTTATGCCTGGGGAAAATTGGAGACGGCTGGGTGATCGCCTCCGAGACCTGCGCCCTGGACCACATTGGCGCCAGCTTTGTCAGGGAAATCGAACCCAATGAAAT
>CAZFEA010000084.1:0-5610 GCA_964518085.1 uncultured Dehalococcoidia bacterium | reverse complement strand
GTGGCCATTGACTCCAATGGCGTTCAGTCGTTCGGTGAGCCTTCTCCGCGCAAGGCAGTGTGCATTTTCGAATACATCTATTTCGCCCGGCCGGACAGCGTCATCAACGGCCGGCTGCTCTATCCTGTGCGCGAGGCCATGGGCGCCAATCTGTCTATGGAATACCCGGTGGCCGCCGACATGGTTATGGGCGTACCCGATTCGGCCGTGGCAGCAGCCATGGGCTATTCCCGTTGCTCGGGCCTCCCGCTGCGGGAAGGTCTTCTCAAGAACCGCTATGTGGGCCGCACTTTTATCGAACCCGACCAGCGAATAAGGGAACTGGGAGTCCAGCTAAAGTTTAACCCGCTGCGCGAAATCCTCAAGGACAAACGGATCGTGGTGGTGGACGACAGCATCGTTCGCGGCACCACCACGCCTCGCGTGATCTCGATGCTGAGAAAAGCGGGCGCCAGCGAGATCCACCTCCGTATCTGTGCCCCGCCTATCCGGCATCCGTGTTTCTTCGGCGTCGACATGGCCACCAGGTGGGAGCTTATTGCCGCCCAGAAGACGGTCCCCGAAATAAGGCAGTTCGTCGGCGCCGATTCGCTGGGTTATTTGAGCCTGGACGGGCTGATCAGGGCGGTAAACCTGCCCAAGGATATTTTCTGCCTGGCGTGTTTCACCGGCGAGTACCCCATACCGGTGCAACTTGGGATGGACAAGCTGGCGCTGGAAACCGCCCAGGCTCCGGGTGGAGGGTGCCAGGGAATAAGTGACAAGTAACAAGTAACTTGAAACTTGTTACTTGGAAATTTAGGGAGGTCCCATGCGTGCCATTATCAGCGTCTTCGATAAAGCCGGCTTGCCGGAATTCGCCCGCGGCCTGGTAGGCCTCGGCTTCGAGATCTTCAGCACCGGCGGCACCAGGAAAGCCCTTCAGGACTGCAAGATTCCGGTGCACAGCGTATCCGATATCACCGGTTTCCCAGAAATCCTGGATGGCAGGGTCAAGACCTTGCATCCGGCGATACATGGGGGCATACTTGCCCGGCGCGACCTGCCTTCCCACCTCGAACAGCTAAACCGGTCAAAGATCGGTCTCATCGACCTGGTAGCGGTGAATTTATATCCCTTCGTCCAGACCGTCTCCCGCCCCGGCGCTACCCTTCAGGACGCCCTGGAGAATATCGACATCGGGGGGCCAACCATGCTGCGAGCCTCGGCCAAGAACTTTCCCCATGTCCTGGTGGTAGTTGACCCTGGAGACTACAATGCAATAGTCGAAAAACTGGGCGCGGGCAACATTGACATCGCTTTTCGCCGCCAGTTGGCCCGGAAAGCCTTCCAGCATGTCGCCACCTACGATACGGCCATAGCGGCCTACCTGCATGAAAACGAAGGCTTTCCCGGCGAAATGACCATCTCGCTTAAGAAGCGGCAGGACCTCCGTTATGGTGAGAACTCACATCAAAAGGCGGCTTTTTACGAGGAGATGGGAAAAGACAAGGTGCCTGCCGCCAGCATGGCCAGGGGAGAGCAGCTCGGCGGACCGGAACTGTCCTTCAACAACATCCTGGACCTCGACTCGGCAATGGCTGTGGCCTCGGATTTTGCCGCGCCCACGGTGGCCATTATCAAACACACCAATCCCTGCGGCCTGGCCAGCAGTGAGGACCTGGTGGTTGCCTACCAGCGCGCCCTTGCCGGTGACCCGGTAGCCGCCTTCGGAGGGATCGTGGCCATCAACCGTCCGGTAGAATTCAGGCTGGCCCGCGAGGTGGACAAAACTCACTACGATGCCATAATAGCGCCGGAATACAAGCCCGAGGCCCTGGCCATCTTCAAATCGAAAAAGAACCTGCGCATAATGGCTGCGCCCGGGATGATGACGCCTCCTGCGGGTGAAGATGGGCTGCTCGATTTCCGGCGGGTAAAGGGGGGATTGCTGGTACAGACCTGCGACACCATCAAGGAGGGCGAACACCTCGGCCGGGTAGTGACCAGGCGGACGCCTGGTCCGGAAGAATGGAATGATCTTGCGTTTGCCTGGCGCGCGGTGAAACATATCAAGTCCAACGCTATCACCCTGGCCAGAGACCGGGCCTTGCTGGGCATGGGCGCCGGACAGCCCAGCCGGGTGGTCAGTGTCGAGCTGGCCCTGAAACGGGCCGGCCCCACGGCGGCCGGCAGCGCCCTGGGATCGGATGCCTTCTTCCCCTTCCCTGACGGCGTGGAACTGGCGGCAAAGGGCGGCATTTCGGCTATCATCCAGCCGGGCGGCTCGGTCAAAGATGACGAAGTTATCGCCGTGGCCGACAAATACAACATCGCCATGGTGTTCAGCGGCTACCGCCATTTCAAGCACTAACCGCTGTAGCGGCACGCGGCCGCGTGCCAGGGTGGCGGTGGGGCCCACCGTACCCGCGAGCCGTTGGCTCGCCCTCAAATTGCCGGAAATGGAATGAGCGGCTTCAGGCGCCTTTTTTTTGTGCGCCGTAGCGGCGCGGCGCGCCGTGCCGGCGGAGGCGGCCAACCGGACGTAACTATGTTTGACTTCCCTTTGCCACGGGCTATAATGGTGACATAAATAGGGGAGACGAGACGATTTCAATGCTAAGGCCCGACATCAAATTCACCTACGAGGACTACAAGAGCCTGCCCGAGGACGAGACCAAACGCTACGAGCTTCTGGAAGGAGAGCTGGTCGTGGTCCCATCGCCGAACGAACAACATCAGTCTATTTCCCGCAACCTCGCATTCCGATTGTTTCAGTATGTCAAGGAAAACAAGCTGGGGACCGTTTACTATGCGCCCTTCGACGTTGTCCTTGGCGACAATGTGGTCCAGCCTGACATCATGTATGTGTCGAGGGACAGACTAGGCATAATCACCGCGGATGAAATACGCGGCGCCCCCGACCTGGTCATAGAAATACTGTCTCCGGCAACCTCGGCCAGGGACCGCACCCTCAAGCGAACGCTTTATGCCCGGCACGGCGTCCGGGAGCTGTGGATAGTCGACCCCGACGGGAAAACGCTCGAAGTGGCCAGGCTGGGGAAGGCCGGGCTGGAAACCACCGGCGTCTACCGCAAAGGGGAAACGCCCGTTTCCCACGTGCTTCCGGGTCTGCGGCTTGACCTCCACGAGGTTTTCTAATTTCCCGTACCGTCAAGGCATTCAGACGACCCGAAATCAGCGATTGAGCCATATCCGGATCCCCTCTCCCTCGACAGGAGAGGGTCAGGGTGAGGGTGATCGCGGGGGGAGAGGAGACGGTGTGCGGGTTTTCGGTGCAGGTTTGGAATCAGCGAAAGCAATCGCTATTTTCGGGGACGATTTCTCACAGGCTGGGATCCGCCAGAGGCGGATGGTACCGGTTGTTCTTAGACCATGCTCCTGGTAAACAAGTCCTCCATGACGGCCCTCAGGGACCGGGGCTTCGCCGGTCGGGACGATGCGGCGTGCCTGGGCGAACTGAAAAAAGCCATCGAGATCAAGAGCAGCCTCCAGTGGCGGGCCGAGACCGCTGTTCACTGCGTGGGAAATACCCTGCCCGACCACCTGGCATGGGAAGTCCGGATGCTGGAACTGGCCCTGGGGGACCTCGAAGATGGCAAAACAGATGAGGCCGCCGCCAGGCTCGACGAATTGATCGCAATAATGGATAATTGAGGGATGAAAATGTCCGTAGCCAGGAGGACCGGAATAGCCGATCTGGACGATGTCGTTGACTCGCTCCCCAAAGCTGAAAAAAAGCTTTTCCGGCGGATTTTTCATTTAAGCGTAGTTGTCGGCGCATTAGACCCTCCCCAGGAAATGCTTCCCTGGCTGGAAAAGCAGTTCGGTTCCGTGGCTGGCGCCAGGACTCAGAAAATTGTAAAAGTTACCAACATGGTCACCTTTGAGGGCGCGCTTTTCAACCGTCTTCGCGCCAGCCGTCCTATCGAGGTGACCGAAAAACTGCGCATCCAGGCGAAAATCATCGACGGCGGCATGGAAGATGTCCTGCGCAACCCTCTCAGGGATACGCCGGCCGACATGTTTGGACGGGTCAGGGGAAGATTCACCGTAACCGCAAGCAACGTAGCCAAATACGATGCCTACCACGGAATGATAATTTTTGACGATTACAACCCGCTGCATTTCGATATTGACGAGGTGGCAGATTATCTGGATACCGGGTGGAAGTGGGCCCAAAAGGCCCATGAACAGGACCCGAGCGCCAGGTATTACTTCTTCCTGTGGAATTGCCTGCGCCGCGCCGGGGCATCGCTGCTTCACGGCCATGCCCAGGTAACGCTGGCCAAAGATATGCACTACGCCAAGATAGAAGGCCTCCGCCGCGCCGCCCTGCGCTATAAGGCACGCTACGGAAGCAACTATTTTGACGATCTTTTCCGGGTCCACCAGGCTATCGGCCTGGGGATAGAGGCTGACGGCGTCAGGATGATGGCATATCTAACCCCGATAAAAGAAAAAGAGGTCATGATACTATCTCCCAAGTACGATAGTCCCTTGAAAGAGTGGATCTATCATTCCCTGGCCTGCTTCAGGGATGCAATGAATGTCACCAATTTCAATCTGGCCCTCTTCGTTCCGCCTCCATGCAAGACCAGGGAAAGCTGGGCCGGCTTTCCCGCAGTGGCCCGAATGGTGGACCGGGGAGACCCGAAGAGCGGCTCCTGCGACATCGGCACCATGGAGCTGTATGCCGCTTGCGTCATTTCCAGCGACCCCTTCGAGGTGGCCAGATTGCTAAAGCAATGCCGCCTGCAACAAGTTTGCGGCGAAGAGGACTCCAACATTGTCTAAGACCGTCAACCAGCCATCCGTAGACGTCGTAATACCCGTTTATAACGAGGAAGAAGCCCTGCCGGGGTGCATTGCCATCCTGCACCGTTTCCTCCGCGAGAATATGTCCCAGCCATGGACGATAATTATCGCCGATAATGGGTCGAACGACCGGACAATGCAGGTCGCCGCTTCGTTGACCACAAGCTATGACCGGGTAAAAGTGATACATCTCGACCAGAAAGGCCGGGGACGGGCCCTGCGCAAACTGATGCTGGAGAGCGATGCGGACATCATCAGCTACATGGATGTCGACCTGTCCACCGGCCTGGGGGCCTTTCCTCCAATGATACGGGCCATCGAGGAAGGACATGAAATAGCCATCGGCTCACGCCTTATGCGCGGCGCCAAAGTCACCCGCTGTTTCAAGCGTGAGCTTACATCACGCATCTACAATCTCATGATCAAGCTGATGTTTTTCACCACCTTCCATGACGCCCAGTGCGGCTTTAAGGCTATCCGTCGCGACATCGCCCGGCGGCTCGTGCCGCTGATCGAAAACCAGAACTGGTTTTTCGATACCGAACTCCTTCTCCTGGCAACCAGAGCGGGCTACCGCATCAAGGAAATTCCCGTTATCTGGCGCGAAGACCCGGGAACAACGGTCAACGTGGCCAAAACCGCCAAAGAGGATATCAAGGGCCTTCTGCGCCTCCGCTTCTGCCCCGGTGCGGGGGTGAAAGACCTCAAAAAGTAAATCCTGAGCACTAAACTCTAAATCCTAGCCCGGACAAGCCGGAACCAAGAAATATTGTATGACAGAACTCCATCGAT
>CAZFEA010000083.1:0-11177 GCA_964518085.1 uncultured Dehalococcoidia bacterium | reverse complement strand
CGGGAACGAGTTTATGGCCCGCTATCAACAGGAAAAAAGGGCCGGGCTGGAGCTTATCGACGTCATAGCCGCCGGGGGGGCCACCACCCAGGTGGTGATGACCAAGCCCGCCGGATTGCTCGGCCAGTTGGAGCCGCAGCTCATACTCCCGGAAGTGCTGGACGCCAGGTTGTGGCGCAAAGGAGCCGTCCCCTTCCTGGATAAAGAAAAGCAAATAATGGCCGTCGCCGGAACCTCCATGCGCTTCATGGCCTACAATACCAACCTGGTTAAGCAGGGCGAACTGTCGTCTTTCAGGGACGTCCTCAAACCGCAGTACAAAGGCAAGGTCACCCTGAACGATCCCTCGGTGCCCGGCGCCGGCATCGGGTTTTTCGGTCATCTCGCCCTCCAGATATGGAGCGAACAGGAAGCCAGGGATTTCCTCAGGGAGTTGCTGCGGAATGAAGCCGTAGTGATGAGAGACCAGAGACTGCAGGCGGAATGGCTGGCCCAGGGCAAGAACCCCATCGGCCTGGCGCTGGACCCCAACCGGTTTGCCGAACTGATCAGGGTCGGCGCGCCCATCGCCCCGGTAATCGTCAAAGAAGGCGTCTATATCACCACCGGCGATTCCGCCATCGCCGTTCCCACGGTCATGCCCCACCCCAACGCGGCTGCCGTCTTCATCAACTGGCTATTGAGCAAGGAAGGAGGCACCGTCTTCTACGAAGCAGCCGGCGCCATGAGCATGAGGGCCGACGTGTCGACAGCCGGGCTAAATCCCAATTTTGTCCCCGGACCGGAAGAAAAGACCTTCATGGACACCGAAGAATATGTGGCCAAGAGAGGCACGCTGATGCCGGTGGCAAAGGATATCATCGCCGAGAAAAAATGAAAACATTGTCTCACAGGCGCGGAGGCCTGTGCCACCCGTCCCACAGGCGGAGACGCCTGTGATACCGGCCCATCCCCGACAAATGGACCTGAGAAAATTCATAGGCCAGCTTGAGGACGCCGGCGAAATAACTACCATCAAAGGGGTCGACCCGCACCTCGAAGTCGGCGCCCTGACCGAAGTGGCCGTCCGCAAACAGTCGCCGGCCCTGCTCTTTGATGAACTCAAGGGGTACCCCGCCGGCTACCGCGTCATAACCAATGTCCTGGGCACGGCCCGAAGGCTGGCAGTGGCCATGGCGCTTCCCATCGATACCGGAAACGTAGAGCTGGTCTATGCCATCAAGGAGAAGTTCAATAAGCTGAGGCCGGCGCCGCCAGCGGTGGTGGACAACGGTCCATTGCTGGAAAATGTCTTCACCTCGGATGGCATAGATTTATCTAAATTCCCCACCCCCAGGTGGCACGAACACGATGGCGGGCGTTACCTGGGCACAGGCTGCCTGGTCATCATGCGCGATACCGAAGGCTGGGTCAATGTGGGGACCTACCGCGTGCAGTTGCATGACAGGAACACCCTGGGACTGTTCATCTCGCCCGGCCACCAGGGAAGGATCATACTGGAAAAGCACTGGGCGCAGGGTAAGTCCTGTCCGGTGGCCGTGGTTTTCGGGTCGCACCCCCTGCTATGGATACCGGCCATCCTCGGTTTTCCCTGGGGCGTTGAAGAGTACGGGGTGGCCGGGGGGCTGGCGGGATCGCCGGTGGAAACAATCATCGGAAAACATACCGGCCTTCCTATCCCGGCGGCGGCGGAGATCGCCATCGAGGGGGAATGTCCCCCCGAAACCGCGGAATCAAGGATGGAAGGCCCTTTCGGCGAGTATACCGGTTATTACGCTTCGCACCCCCGGGCCAGGCCGGTAATCAGGGTCAAGGCGCTTATGCACCGCCACCAGCCCATCATACTGGGCGCGCCGCCGTTGAAACCGCCCTCCTCGGGCACCAGCACCCACATCCTGCATGCCGCCAACATCTGGCAGGAACTGGACCGGCTCGGCCTTCCAGGGATAAAAGGGGTGTGGGAGATCGAGGCCGGGGCTGCCCGGCTGCTCACGGTCATCTCACTGGAACAGAAGTATGCGGGACACGCCCGGCAGGCGGCTATGGCCGCCATGTCCGGGCCGGAGGGCGCCTTTGCCGGTCGGTTTGTCATCACCGTGGACGAGGACGTCGACCCCAGTGATACCGATGAGGTGCTGTGGGCCATGTCCACCCGGTGCGATCCTGCCGTTTCCCTGGAGATCGTGCGGGATTGCTGGAGCACGCCCCTGGACCCGGCGATACCCCCGGAAAAGAGGGCGCAGGCCAACTTTACCACTTCGCGGGCAATAATAAACGCCTGCCGGCCGTACCACTGGAGGAAGGAATTCCCCCCGGTCAACCGCGCCAGCGAAGAACTGAAGAACCAGGTGTGGGAGAAATACAAGGGAAACTTCGGCCAGGCCGCGAGGGCGGGTTGAATGGCGTACCGCGACCTGAGGCAATTCCTGGACTTGCTGGAGAAAGACGGGCAGTTGTGCCGGGTAAGCGCGGAAGTGGACCCGAAATACGAGATAGGGGCGGTGTGCGACAGGTCATTCAACGATTTCGGACAGGACAAGAACCCGGCCCTGCTATTCGAAAAGGTAAAGGGTTTTTCCAATCCGGTGGCGGTAAGCGTGCTGGCCTCACCGTCAAGGGTGGCGGCGGCCATCGGCTGCGGGGAAAAGGACTTTCACCGGGAGTGGATCCGCCGCAGCGCCTCAGGCATCGAGCCGGTAATAGTGAAGGATGGCCCGTGCAAGGAAAACATCATTACCGGCGACGCGGTCAACCTTTACGACTTGCCGGTGCCCACATGGAACGGCAGGGATGGCGGCCCGTTCATCACCTTTGCCTGCCAGATAAGCAAGGACCCTGAAACCGGCATCCGCAACGTGGCAATGTACCGGTCGCAGGTATTCGACCGGCAACGCCTGGGCATTTTCGCCGCCCCGTTCAGGCATCTTAATATCCAGTTCTCCCGAGCCCACGCCCGGAAACAGGCCTTTCCGGTGGCCCTGGCCATTGGCCTGGACCCGGCCATCCCGCTGGCCGCGGTGGCGCCTTTTCCTTTCGGCGCCGACGAACTGGCCCTGGCCGGGTCTTTGAGGGGAGCGCCGGTGGAGCTGGTCCGCTGTGAGACCATTCCCCTGGAGGCGCCGGCCCACAGCGAATGGGTCCTGGAAGGCGAAATCGAGCCGGATACAAAGTTAAGGGAGGGACCCTTTGGCGAAGCCCTGGGTTACTACGGCGAGGCCCAGCCAAGGGAGGTAATCCGCGTCAGGGCCATCACCCACCGCAACAATGCGATCTACCAGGGATCCCATGTGCGCAAGCCGCCCAACGAACAAAGCACCCTTTTTTCGGTGGTCGAGGCTGAGGTGGTAAGGCAATGCCCCCTGCCGGGGTTGCTGGACTTTCATCTGACTGTCGGCGGAGGCAAGATCCTGACCGGGGTGGCCTCGATCAGGAAAAGCTACGAAGCCCATGCCAGGACGATGGCTATGGGCATCCTGGGGTCGAGCGCAGGGCAGAAGATCAAGACCATCATCGTGGTGGACGATGACATCGACATCCGCAACGAGACCGATGTCCAGTGGGCGGTGGCGACACGCTGCGATTACCAGCGAGGTATCCAGTTGCTGGACAACCTCCAGGGAAATCCCCTTGACCCGTCGATGCCCGAGGAGTCAAGGGTATCCGGAAGCAACCTGATGTCGAAAATGATAGTCGACGCCACCCGGCCGCTCAAGGGCGTTTTTCCCACTGTGATCCAGCCCGATCCCGAGACGGCAAGGAACGTGGCCCAGCGATGGCAGGAATATGGCATTTGTCCCATAGCCGGCGACGGAAAACACGAATGAATCGCCCATGCTCGCCGGCGAGCGCCATGAAGTATGAAAACCCATGTCCCCACAGGCGGGGATCCGCAAAGGCGGATGATACCGGTATTTTCGGAGCAATCATCCATGCCCCCTTGCCAGGGGGCACCATGAATCATGAAAATGGCCTATCATCGCGAGGAGACCCCAGTTTACCTCCCCCTTTCGCAAAAGGGGGATACAGGGGGATTTTGCCTGTTTCTTAAATCCCCCTTAGTCCCCCTTTTTCAAAGGGGGAGACGGCGATATTTTCTGGGGAACACGGATGGCTAGACAGAAGGTTGAATTCACCTTTCTGTGCTTGTCGCTCCCTGTGAGCTTGATACCTGGGTCTTAGACCTTGAATCCAGAATCTCTTAATATTCGTGTTCATTCGTGGTTAATTAAGAGAAAACTTCTACGGCAAAGAGCCGATTTTGCATTTTGATTTGTCATTCTTGGAGGGTTTTCATGACCAGGGAATTGTCAGCGGTAAACGTAGCCCCGGGCAAGATGGAGATCAGGGAGTTCCCCGTCCTGGAGGATGCAGGGCCCGAAGACGGGCTGTTAAAGGTGGAAATGGCCGGCGTTTGCGGCGGCGACCCCGGCCGCTACTATGGCAAGGGATCACCTTACCCCGTTTTTCCCCTCATCATGGGACACGAGATCGTGGGAAGGATCGAAAAGATCGGCGATGCCCTGACCAGAGGGTTCAAGGTGAGGAAGGGGGACCGCGTCGTCGTGGAGTCGGTGACCCGGTGCAACAAGTGCTACTACTGCCTCCGCGGGGAATACCAGCAATGCGACGACCAGGTAGCCTACGGCACCCTGGTCTCGTCCGACAGACCGCCCTATCTCTGGGGCGCCTACGGACAATACATGTACATAGCTCCGGGGTCGGTGCTCCATAAGATTTCGGAGTCCATGCCGCCCGAAGCGGCGGTGTGCATTTCGGCGGTACTGGCTAACGGGATCCGGTGGGTACGTAATGTCGGTCAGGCAACGATTGGGAGTTGCGTAGTGGTGCAGGGGGTCGGGCCCCAGGGTTTTGCCGGCATCATCGCCGCCAGGGAATCCGGCGCCAGGCCGATCATTGCCACCGGACTGACGGCGGACAAGAGACGCTTCGAGCTGGCCCGGGAGTTCGGCGCCGATGTTACCGTCAATGTAGAAAAAGAAAGCGTGGTCGACGTTGTGAGAGACCTGACCGGCGGCAGAATGGCCGACCTGGTCCTGGATGTCACCGGCAACCGGGCGGCAATGGATGCTTCGGTGAAAGTCTTGCGGAAACAGGGCATGCTGGTCTACGCTGGAAGGGCCGGCAAAGAGCCTATCCCCATGCCCGTGGATGACATGATCAGCCGCGAGATAACCTTCCGGGGGGTATTCAGCCACAATGTTACCGGGGTGGCGCCGGCGGTCATGCTGGCCGAGTCGGGGAAATACCCCATCGAGAAGATGGTCACCCACCATTTCCCGCTGGAAAAGGCCGAGGATGCGGTGAAGCTGGTGTCCGGGGTGGGAACCGCGGAAAGAGCGGGAAAGGTGGTCATTGTACCGTAGACATGAGGTAGCAACATGGACAAAGTAGTCATCGTCACCGGGGCTTCGGGGGGACTGGGCAGCGCCATCGCCAGGGCCTTCGGCGCCGCCGGATACCGGGTAATGGTCCACTATAACGCTGCATATGACCAATCGGACAAAAAGGCTTCCGAAGTAGCCGCCGCCATCAACCGCGGGCCGGGCGAGGCCATCATCCACCCGGCCGACGTCCGTGACTTCGAACAGGTCAAACAGATGGTCGATACGGCGCTGGCCCAATGGCACAGGATCGACACCATGGCCTGCGTGCACGGGACGACGCTGGGACGGCTGAGCGGATCAGGGGAAAAGCTCATCCTGGAGCATACCGACGCCGATTGGGACCTGGTGCTGGAAACCAATCTGAAGGGCGTATTCAATTGCATCAAAGCAGTGGCCGTTCCCATGATCGAGCAGAAGGATGGCCAGATCATCATCATGTCTTCCGGCACCGGGATGAGAGGCAAAGCCAGAAATGCCAGCTACGCAGCATCCAAGGCAGGGATTTACGGGCTGATGAAGACCGCCGCCTGGGAGTTTGGTCCGCACAATGTCAGGGTGAATGCGATCAATCCCGGGCTGGTGGTGCATATGCCGGTGCTGAATGACGACATCACCTACTTCATCAATGAAACAACGCTGGGACGGACGGGCAACGCCGAGGAGGTAGCGCGGTTTTTTGTCCATCTGGCGGGGATGAACAACGTATCCGGACAAATTCTGAACCTGGATAGCAGAATACTGTTTTAGAAAACCCGGTAAACGTGAAACCACGAATGAATCGCCCATGCTCGCGAGCGAGCACCATGAAGTACGAAAATGGCCTATCATCACGAGGAGACCCAGTTTACCTCCCCCTTTCGCAAAAGGGGGATACAGGGGCCCAGTTTACCTCCCCCTTTCGCAAAAGGGGGATACAGGGGGATTTTAGTCCCCCTTTTTCAAAGGGGGAGACGGTATTTTCGTAACAATCTTAAATATGAATTATTACATCGGAATCGACATTGGCGGCACCTTCACCGATGCGGTGATCTTGAGCGAAGACGGCAAATTCAGCCTGCATAAGGCGCCAACGGTGCCCAAAGACCCCAAAGCCGGGCTGATCAACTGCCTGCGAGTGGCTGCCGCCGACCGTGGCATGGCGGTCAAAGAACTTCTCGGGAACGCCGCCAGGCTTGCCCTGGGCACCACTATTGCCACCAACGCCCTGATCGAGGGCAAAGGCGCCAGAACGGCGCTCATTACCACCAAAGGCTTCAGGGACACTCTTCCCATCGCCAGGGTAGGCCGGGAGTACCTGTCGCCGGACCTTTTTTTTGAGGCCCCTCCCTCCTTGATTCCCAGGGAGTTGATATTCGAGGTGAGCGAGAGGGTGGACTATGCCGGCAGGGTACTGTCGCCCCTGGATACCGGGGAAGTGGACAGGGCCCTTGATTACTGCCGGGACCACGGGATTGAAGCCATGGCTATCTGCCTTCTGTGGTCGTTCAAGAACCCGGCCCATGAAAAAGCCATCGCCAGAGCCATCGAAACCAAAATGGGTAACGTTTATGTGTCATCCTCCCATGAAATAGCGCCCCTTATAGGCGAATATGAGCGCACGGCAACCACGGCCATGAACTCCCTGCTCGGACCGCCGGTGGCCAGGCATCTGGCCGAGATGGAATCGTCCTTATGCGATGAGGGACTGGGCGCCAATCGCTTCTTCATCATGCAGTCCAGCGGAGGCCTGGCGGAATCCCGGACCGTGGTCAACCATCCGGTAAACCTGATGAACTCGGGGCCGGCGGGCGGGGCGGTGGCGGGGAAATACTTTGGCGAACTGCTGAACCTGAAACGGCTGTTATGCATCGACATGGGAGGCACCAGCTTCGACGTCAGCCTGGTCCATGACGGCGTGTATGAATATTCCACCTTATCGCGCGTGGCCGGTCACAGTTTGTATGTGCCAGCAGTGGAGACGCACTCCATAGGGGCAGGCGGCGGCAGCATTGCCTGGGTGGATGCCGGGCAACGTCTGAAGGTCGGCCCCGCCAGCGCCGGGGCCGACCCCGGCCCGGCCTGCTACGGAAAGGGTGGGACAAAGCCCACGGTGACCGATGCCGATGTCGTCCTGGGATACATCAACCCGGACTTCTTCGTCGGCGGCAGGATTCCCCTGGACAGAAAGCTGGCCGAGGAAGCCATCAGCACCTGGATAGCAACACCCCTGGGAATGGACGTGGTCGAGGCGGCGCTGGGCATACGCCGAATAGTCGACGCCAACATGGCCGGGGCCATCAGGGTGGTAACCATCGAGAAAGGCTATGACCCCCGGGAGTACACTTTTATCGCTTACGGCGGCGCCGGGCCGACCCACGCGAGCTGGATAGCCAGGGAGAGCGGCGTCAAGACGGTGGTGGTATCACCGCTGGCAACCGCCCAATCCGCCTTCGGCGTCCTGATGTCTGACATTCTCTATAGCCATTCGATAACCAATGTGCTGGACATATCCAGGCGCGAGGATATCGCACGGCAATGCCGGGAAATGGAAGAGACCGGAAGGCACTCCCTGGCAGGGGTGGGTGACACGGGGCTGACCAGGACCATAAGAACTGTGGATATGCGCTATAAAGGTCAGGCGCACCAGATCAGCCTGATACTTCCCGACAGGATGGAAACGCAGCAGGATGTGGAAGGACTGGCCGGGCGTTTCGAGGAAAGGTATGAGGCGCTGTATGGCCGCGGCTCCATGTTCCCCCAGGCGGGCATCGAGATCGTGAATTTCCGTGTCGATGTCGTCAGAAGCATCAGCAAGCCGGCGCTGCCGGTCCAGGGCAGGCACGGGCCCGGGTCCAGGCATGCCGTGAAAGGCAGACGCCAGGTGTTTTTTGGACGGGAGCCCGAGGAGGCAGACATTTATGATGCCCGGAAACTGGGCTGCGGAAATCAAATTGCCGGTCCGGCTATTGTGGAATATCCCGGAACGACGGCGGTCATCCTGCAGGGCCAGACGGCGCTGGTGGACCGGTGGTTGAACCTGGTTATACGGGATTAGTCGAATGAGTACCAAGATCGATCCCATCACCGTTGAACTGATACAAAACTCCCTGGTGCAGATCTCCAGAGAGGCCGGCATCGCCTTGCAGCACACCGCCGCTTCTTCGGTAGTGGTCGAGGCCAAAGACCTGGGCTTCAACATAGCCGACCACCGGGGCCGGACCATCATCTATTCCGTCTGGATGCCAAGGCACGGCACCACCCTGGGACACATCATCAGGTCGGTCATGAGGCGGTTCGACCGGAACGAGATTCATCCCGGCGACATGATGATGGTGAACAATCCCTATGACGGCGCGCTGCATCTCCTGGACATAGCCATCGTAGCTCCCGTCTTTTACAAAGATAGACTGGTGGCCTGGACCGGCTGCGCTACCCATCACCTGGACATCGGGGCCGTCACCCCGGGTTTCTCCCCTACGGCCAGCGAATGGTTCCAGGAGGGCATAAAAATACCACCGGTGAAGATTGTCGAGGCGGGCAGGATCAGGCAGGACCTGTTCGACCTGGTCTTGTTGAACGTGAGGACGCCGGTCATCCAGGGACTGGACCTGAAGGCCCAAATCGCGGCCAACAACGTGGCCGGCAGGAAGATTTCCGAGCTGGCCGCAAAATACAGTGTTGACCGCCTCATGGCGGCTTACGACGCGGTGCTCGACTTTTCCGAGAGCAAGGCCATGGGCAGGATAGAGTCGTTACCCGAGGGCGATTACGAGCAGGTCGATTACATGGACTATGACCGGCTCTACACCTTAAGGTGCAAGCTGACGGTGAAACGGGATTCGCTGACTTTTGATTTTTCCGGAACGGACAGGCAGGCGCCCTTTTTTATCAACTGCGCTTTCCCCTGCACCGAGGCCAGCGTGCATAATATCGTATTGTGCATGCTTTTCTCCGACATACCGGCCAATGAAGGCTGCTTGAGGCCCATCAGGGTTACCGCTCCCGAGGGCACGATTTTCAACTGCAAGATACCGGCGGCCTCATCGGGGGCATCGGTAACCTCGTCCTGGAAAGTGCAGAATCTCACCATCGGCGTGCTCAGCAAGGCGCTGGCCGGCTCGATCCAGAAAGACCGGGTGGTCTCGGGCTGGGGCTGCGGCCCGGTTATTCCCCAGTTCAGCGGGCAGAACCGTGATGGCAACTATTTCAGCATCATGACGGTAGACAGCGTGATGCAGGGCAGCGGCGCCCGGGCAACCAAAGACGGGGTAGATGCCGGCGCCAGTGTGGCAGGGTCGACCAATTCATCGATGGCCAACGTGGAAACCATCGAGCAGCGTTTTCCACTGTTATACCTGCAAAGAGGGTATGTGGCGGATTCGGGAGGGGCCGGGGAATTCCGCGGCGGCGTCGCCGGGGAGTATGCCATAGCCCCTTACCAGACTGACAGGATGGAGACCACCGCCTTTTATCTGGGCAAAGACGTCGTTCCCGAGGGCATACTCGGCGGACATCCCGGCAGCAAGGCGGCCATGAAGGTGAAGCGGAACACCGATATCTTCGAGACGCTGGCTTCGGCAGTGCCATCGTTCGAGAGCCTTAAGGGCGAAGAAGAGACCATCAATACCTGCACCGACCAGGTCTTTCTCAAGGCCGGCGATGTGTTTTATGGCCGTACCCAGGGCGGGGCCGGCCTGGGTGACCCGAGAAAACGCGACCGGAAGCTGATAGAACGCGACCTCAGGTCGGGGTTGGTCTCGGCGCAAAAGGCCAGAGAGGACTACGGCTTCGAGCCAGGGTAATCTCCCACTCAGTAGCCGCACGCTGCGCGTGCAGTAATCCTGAAAAAGGGAGATACAGGGGGATTTAACCTCCCCCTTTGGAAAAGGGGGACACAGGGGGATTTAAGAACACCGGATGTTTTGCAAAGCTGGACTCTTGCCGAAGTGACGGGGCGAAATCCCCCTCAATCCCCCGTTTGCGAAAGGGGGAGGTGATGGGGTCTCCCCCTTTGGAAAAGGGGGACACAGGGGGATTTTTGGAGCCATTTAATAATTATTGTAGCTTTTCAGCTTCATTGTTATGATTATTTAACAACAATTTGATTATCATTACCGTAACCTATGCCTCTGTGATCTAAGATTCAAGATTCAAGATTCAAGATTCAAGAAGGGACGGTCCCGTAGTTCCTGGATCTCTGGTCTTGACTAATAAATTTGATGGCGCCTGGCGCCCAACCCGTAAGTATCATTCGAGAGGAGTCAGTTATGGTAGTAAAGCAGGCTATGCCGAAGCAGGCAGTCACCAGGGCATCGTCACGGTTGTTGGAGATGTTGAATCAGGCCATCGCCCGCGAGCTGCAGGTATCCATTCAGTACATGTGGCAACACGTCCAGTGGAGCGGCATCAAGGGGTTTGCGGTCCAGAACGAGATCAGGTCCATCGCCATCACCGAGATGAAGCACGCCGAGGCCGTCGCCGAAAGACTGTTCTATCTCGGAGAGAAACCGACAACCAAGCCGGCGCCGGTGTTCGTCGGCGATACGGTAAGAGAGATGGTCGCCCGGGACGTCAAGGATGAAGAAGACGCCATTGCGCTGTACCGGCAGATAATCAACGTGGCGCGCGAGGAAGGCGACGAGACTACCGGCCAGCTTTTCCGCAATATCCTGGTGCAGGAAGAAAGCCACCACGATACCTTTACCACCTTGCTGGAAGACCTGTAAAGGGAAAAGGCCCTCGTAGGGTTTGCTATGCTAGATGGCAGGAGGTGAGTCGCGAGCAAAAGGGGAA
>CAZFEA010000082.1:0-11328 GCA_964518085.1 uncultured Dehalococcoidia bacterium | reverse complement strand
GGCGAAATCAATGATATCCAGCGCCTCTGCCATCTCCCAGTGTGGCCTGGCCGGAAACGGCAGGTCGTGTGGCTCCCGGCCTACCCGGACGACCAGGTTTTCATCGCAATCTTTGCCTATGGGGACGCTATGGTCGGGGATGTTGGGAACCCGCAGCAGAAGGTCCCCCAGGCGCGGGTCGATGGCGGTCTCGATCTCGGTCTCCATCGCCTTTATGGTTTCTCCCACCCGGCGCATCTCGGCTATAAGCTGCGGCGGCTTTTCTTTAGTCTTCCCGATTTGCTTGCTGACCTGGTTGCGCCGGGCGCGCAGGCTTTCGAGTTCCACCAGGTGCTTGCGGCGCCTTTCGTCCAGCACCAGGATTTCATCAATAGGCGCGGTATCGTTCCGCCGGGCCAGGGCTTCGCGGACGATCTCGGGTTTCTCACGGATAAGCTTGAGGTCGAGCATCTATTCTATCCGTTTCATTTGCGGAAACAGGATAACCTCACGAATGGATTGTTGATTGGTCATCAGCATGACCAGGCGGTCAATGCCGACGCCCAGGCCGCCGGCGGGAGGCATGCCGTATTCGATAGCGCTGAGAAAATCCTCGTCGGGCGTTTCGGCTTCTTCGTCGCCGGCTTCGTGGGCCCTGAGTTGCTGGGAGAACCTTTCCCGCTGGTCCAGGGGATCGTTTAGCTCGGTAAAGGCGTTGGCCACCTCGAGGGTGCCGATGAAGGCCTCGAACCGCTCGACCAGGGCCGGGTTATCCGGCTTCTTCTTGGCCAGGGGTGAGAGCTCGGTGGGATAGTCGATGATGAAGGCCGGCTGGACCAGGTGGGGCTCGACAAGCTTGGACAAAAGCTCGTCAATGAGTTTACCCCTGCCCATGGTATTGTCCACGGGTATGCCCTTATCTCTGACCCTGGGGGCCAGGGCGGCGGCATCGGGGAATTCGAAGTAATCTATGCCGGCATATTGCAGGATGGCCTGGCGGAGGGTAGTCCGGGGCCAGGGAGGGGTCAGGTCAATGGTGCTGCCGGCGTATTCGAACTTGTTTGTCCCGAGCACGCTCAGGGCGATGGAATTAATCATTTCTTCGACCATGGCCATCACGCTATTATAGTCGGCATATGCCTCGTAGCTTTCCAGGCTGGTGAACTCGGGGTTGTGCCTGGTGTCGATGCCCTCGTTGCGGAAGATTTTGCCGATCTCGTAGACCTTGTCCAGACCTCCGACAATCAACCTTTTGAGATGGAGCTCGGTGGCAATGCGGAGATAGAGGTCCTGGTCCAGGACATTGTGGTGGGTGATGAAGGGACGGGCCATGGCGCCGCCGGCATGTGGCTGGAGAACGGGCGTTTCAACTTCGATGAAGCCCTTGCCGTCCAGGAAACGTCTCATAGCCGAAACGATGCGGCTGCGGGTAAGAAAGATATTCCTGACCTCGGGGCTGGAAACGAGGTCGAGATGGCGGTGGCGATAGCGTTTTTCAACGTCGGTGAGGCCATGCCACTTTTCGGGAAGCGGCTGCAGGGACTTGCACAGCACGGTCAGCTTCTTGACCTCAACCGTGGCCTCTCCAGCGTGAGTGCGAAAGGGATGTCCCGAGACGCCGACGAAATCGCCTACGTCGAGATGTTTGTACAGGTTAAAGTCGTCTTCGCTGACCCGGTCCTTTCGCAGATATAGCTGGATCTTGCCTGAGAAGTCGCGGAGGTCCATGAAGGCAGCCTTGCCCATGGCGCGGTGAGCGACAATGCGCCCGGCAACGGTTACTTCCTCCGGGGCGCTTTCCTGCTCCAGAAGAGTGACCACGACATGGGCGGGGTGGGAGGGTTGGAAACGGTGTGGATAGGGGTCAATGCCCAATGCCCGGATTTTTTCCAGCTTGTCCAACCGGTGCTGGACGAGAACATCGAGCCTCGACAGCATATCAGGTTACTTCTAGGATCTTCAGCTTTATCTTTCCCGCTGGCACGGGCACCTCCACCGTTTCCCCCTTCTTTTTTCCCATCAGCGCCCCCCCTACCGGAGATTCGTTGGAAATTTTGCCGTCCGTGGGTTCAGCTTCTTCTTTGCCTACGATAGTATATTGTTCCTGGGAGCCGTCAGGATGGCGCACTTTCACCGTGGCGCCGAGCCTGACCTCGTCGTGTTTGCGGGTCTCTTTAAGGATCATTATGGCGCGGTGTATGGTGGCATCCAGCTCAAGGATGCGGCCCTCGATGAAGGCTTGCTCGTTCTTGGCCTCTTCGTATTCGGCATTGTTATCCGTTCCGCCCAGTTCCTTGGCCCTCTGTATTTTGGCGGCCACCTCCGGACGACGGATAGAGAGCAAATTTTGCAACTCAGCCTGCAATTTGGCCATACCTTCTGGAGTTAGGTAAACTTCTTTCTGTGCCATGACCCCTTCTTCCTCGGGTGATTAAAAAGAAAGAGAGCCAGTTACATCGTCCGGGCTCTCACTTTTCGCTATTATACGACAGGGCCGGTCTTTTGTAAATGATTCTTCGGCGAGTGCCGCGGCACGCCGTGGCGCTACCGGCCTCGCCCGGCCCGGCCAGGGGCAAGGGGAGTGACGAGAGGGCTCTTGTCCATGCCGAAGCGGGACAATATTTCTCGGGCAACCACGACTCCCGAAGCGGAGGCCTGGACAAGACCCCTGGTCACCCCGGCGCCATCCCCGGCGGCAAACATGTTGTTAATCTCGGTTTCCAGGCTCTTGCTTAGCTCCAGCCGGGATGAATAGAATTTAACCTCGAGGCCGTACAACAGGGTATGGCGTGAGGCGACGCCGGGCGCGAGCTTGTCCATGGCTTCCAGCATCTCGACAATGTCGGTAAGGTGCCGGTAGGGAAGGACATAGCTGAGATCGCCAGGAGTGGCATTTTTCAGGGTCGGTTCCACGATCGCCTTGGACAACCGTTCGGCAGTGGTCCGGCGACCCTCTTTCAGGTCTCCCAGCCGCTGCACCAGTACCCCGCCGCCAAGCAAGTTGGCCAGGCGGGCGAGATATTTTCCATAGGCGATGGGTTCCCGGAAAGGCTCGGTGAACAGGGTGCTCACCAGGAGAGCGAAATTGGTGTTGTTGGTCTTCCTGTCGGCATAGCTATGGCCATTGACCGTGGTTACCGGCTCGGTGCCCCCGACATTCTCCAGGGTGACCTCGCCGTGGGGGCACATGCAAAAGGTCCTCACCTTATCGTCAAAGGACCGGGAGAAGAACTCCAGCTTGGACTCATACATCACCCCGGTCAGTTCCTCGAGAACAGCCGCCGGCACTTCCACCCTGACGCCGACATCGACCGGATTGAGGCGCAGCGTCAGCTTCAATCGGTGCGCTTCGTGTGTCAGCCAGTCGGCGCCTTCCCGTCCCGGCGCCAGCAACAAATAGCGGCATAACAGCCGGTCGCCGGCCTCGGTTTCAACCCCGGCGACGGCGCCGTTTCCCGTCAAAATGGTCACCGCCGGGGTATCTGTCTTAATTTCTATTCTGGTGGCTAAGTAATCACGGATTTTCTTGATTACTTCCCGGGCATGCTCGGTGCCCAGGTGTCGCAGTCGCACCGGCACCAGGCGCAACTCGGCCAGACTGGCCTTGCGCTGGAAGTGCTCGATTTCCTCGCCAACCCCAAAAATGCGGTCCGGGGCGCCGAATTGCAGATAGAGGCTGTCCACGAACTCGACCAGCCGGTCGGCGTATTCCTTGGTGGTATATTCCGAGAGCCTTCCTCCTACATCCGAAGACAGGGTTAGCTTGCCATCGCTGAAGGCGCCCGCGCCTCCCAACCCGCATATCTGGCTGCAAGGGCGGCAGGGTTCGCAGGCAGCGATCTTGCCCTCTATGGGGCATTCTCGCTGTTCCAGGTCCTTGCCTTTTTCCAGCAGCAAGACCCGGAGGCTGCCCGGCCGCGAGAGCTCGAGCGCCGCGAAAAGTCCCGCCGGCCCCCCGCCAACGATGATCACATCGTACAGTTTTCCGTTCCCAGCACTTGCCATAATTCAGATTCTCCGTTTTTTCCTTGGTGGTCCATTATTGATGATATAACCAGTGGGTCATCCGGTCAAGCAGGTATTTTGATTTTTCATCGTGGTTGGTGCTAGGATTGACCAAATTCGGCGCAGGAGGGCATCAGATGATCATTGACATTTTTACCCATATCGCAAGCGCCAGATACCTTGGAGAGCTTGCGGCACGGTCTAACGGCTCGCTGAAGCGGAGAATTGAAGGCTGCTACCACATCGCCCGGGAACGCCCGCACGCAATCGACGTCGGGAAGAGGGTAGAACTGCTGAAGAGGTATGGAATCGACAAACAGGTGTGTACCCTGTTCAATATGGTGGACTCGAATGCCATCCCGGGGGATGCCGCGGAGAAGGTTAGTATCGCGAGGGCCATCAACGACAGTATGGCAAGAATCATGGAAGATACCAGGGGGGTGCTGGTGTGCGCCGGCTCGGTGCCCCTGGAGGCGCTGGACGCCGGCGGACTGAAAGAAATGGAGCGGGCGATCAAGGACCTGGGTCTCAGGGCGGTGGCCTTCCCTTCGCACCTGAATGGGAAGCCATTGGACTCTGCCGAGTTCCTGCCTTTCTGGGCGCGGGCCTCGGAGCTGGAAACCGCGGTGTTCATCCATCCTGCCAACCCGGTGAGCGCCGCCGGGCGGCCTTATGAAAACGCCTTTGACCTGACCCACGTCTTTGGATGGCCGTTCGAGACTACCCTGGCCCTGGCCCGTCTCGTTTTCAGCGGCATCATGGAGGAATATCCCAAGGTGAAGGTCATCAGCCACCACCTGGGCGGGGCCATGATCCCCTTTCTGTTCGGACGCATTGAGGAGTCTTATACCCCGGACCAGCAAGAGGAGGCCATGGGACGGGTGTTGCCAAAACCCCTTTTCGACTATTTCCGGCTCTTTTACTACGACACGGCAGTTGGCGGCAGTGTCGCCGCCATCAAGTGCGCGCTGGAGGTATTCGGAGCCGGCCAGTTGGTGTTCGCTACCGATAGCCCCCATGGTCCCGAAGGGGGACTGAAGCGCCTGGAGACTTATCCCGGCCTAATAAATTCGCTGGATATCCCGGCAGCGGACAAGAAGAAAATACTGGGAGAGAACGCGAAGCGTATACTAAAATTGTAGCCGCGGGCCAGCGGCCCGCGGCTACGGGGTGGGGCGACGGCGGCTCATCAGGTAGTCCAGGGAAAAAGACCTGCATTTCGGGCCGTCGTGGCCCGGGTCTTTTCGTTCTTGTTCAATTCTATGGTAATCAAAATTACATTCGTCAAAGAGCTCGACCGCCTTGTACCACTCAACCGGAACGTCCAGTTTGACCAGCGCGGGTATGGCCACATTCTTAAAGTAGTCTCTGACATCTTGCTGCCTGGATAGCCTGCACCATGGGTCGATGAAAAAAACCGGTCGTTCGTGTTCCACATAAAAGGCCACCGGGTAGGTCTCGCATAAGACCACCTTTTTGTCCCTGATGGTACAGCGGAACCGGGCATCCAGAAAGGGACAGCCGTCTTTGAGCTTGAGGACATCTACCGTCCCCATAGGTGTGATCAGTTCGTCAAGGTACCGGTCGGCGAAGGTGTTCACCGGCAAGTTGAAGTGGCGGGCCAGGAACTCTTTTTCGCCGGGAAGGAGCGAACCTATCTTGTTGTATTCGCATTTGCCGCCGCAGTCGGCGCACTCCCGCCACCACCACCCCTCACCCTGTACCCTGGCGTGGAACTCTTCAAATGTTTCTTCCGGAATCTTGCCGAACATCTAGCGGAGTATGCCGAATTTCTTCTGTAATTGCAAAGGATAGTCAACGGATTCGGGCGGGCTATCCAGCAACTCTTTAACCATGGGTACAATATCTTCGCCGTAGGTGATGGAATAGACCGGGGTAATCGTCTTGTTGACCATTTCGTCAAACTTTGGGTCGGCGGACATCTTCTTGTAGGTCTCGACCAGCAGAGACAGGATATTGTCCGGGGTTCCAGGAGGGGCGCCAAGCCACCGGTCCAGGGTCGAACCCGGCGCCGTCCAGCCGACATATGCCTGCCAGGGGACGCCGCTTAGCCCTTTTTGTTGCAAAAGACTGCCCATTACCGGTACATCGGGATAGTCCCTCCTTCCTCTCCACCGGCCGCCCTCGAAGGAACCAACCTGGGCGACAAAGGATGCGATTCCCTCGTCCACCAGGCGCTGCGGTATCTTGGCATCTGCAGTGCCAAACATATCTACCTCGCCGCGGCGCATGGCCAGTTCGAGTTCTGCGGTGCCGGCGAATCCCACTATCCAGCGAACGTTCCACCCCAGGATTTCCCGACCCCACATGGGCATGGCCTGCCAGCTTTCGGTACCCTCGCGTCCGCCGATGATCACCGGTTTGGCGCTGGGGTCGGTCAGCCGCGAGAGGGCGTCTTTGCGAATGAAAAGGAGGGACTCGGCTCGCGAGATACTGGCGACGGGCCGCACTTTTCTCAGGTCGTAACGTACGATATCCAGGCCCAGTCTCTGGTTGTTCAGTGCTGACGAGGCGGAGGCGATCAGGGTGAAGCCGTCCGGCCTGGCTTTTTCCACGAAATTGTTCATGGCCACCGCGCCGGCGCCGCCGGGTACGTTGCGTACTATGGTCCGGGGCTTCCCGGGTAGATATTCAGGATAGAAAGTCGCGGCTACCCTGCCGGCCATGTCGGTCGGTCCTCCGGCCGCCGAGGCAACCACGATCTCGATGGTCTTTCCCTGGTAATAGGCGCCTCCCGGAGCGGGGGCGGGAGTGGTGGGTCTGGCTTGAGTTACCGCCGGTTTGGGAGTGGTGGCAGCCGTTTGGGGACGTGGTGTGGCGGCTGTGGCCGGGGTTCGTGGCGCTGCTGTTGGGGTCGGAGTTGGGGTCGTGACTGACCGGTCACAGGCGACCAGGAGGCTTATGGCCAGGATAGCCAGGAACGTGACTGCTGCGGCCTTGCTCAAATCGGTACCTCCCTATCGAAGCGTCGGGGAAAAGCTGGGAAAATTTTACTGTACCCGGGAAGCCGGTGTCAAACCGGGTGACTTCCTGCGCAATATGTCCCAGTAGGCCCCCCTGGCCCCATCCTTTATTGCCTGCACCAGAACGCTATTGTCATTGTAGTTGTAATTCTCATGCTCGGCCTGGCTGGAGGCAAGATAGAAGCGCTCATCATTGCCGATGAGGCCGGCCAGATACGTCTCGCAGTCCGGGCCGAGACCGGCGGCAAGGTAGAAGACCGGCGCCAGCAGCGATGAATTCCCGGCTGCTCGCCCCCTGATGTTGGGGTTGGATGCCAGCGGACCTTCCTTGGCAACTTCGGCGGCCAGTTTTGTTCCCGGAAAGAGCCGTATTCCCAGGGAGACGCCTACCCTGCCGGGTGAAATTCGCTTCATCAGGTCAACTGTTTCCTTGAGCGAATCATGGGTCTCGCCCGGACCGCCGAGCAACAGGTCATACATGAAGTTAAGGCCATGCCGGTGGCAGACCTGTGCCGTTCGTGTCAGGTCCTCGGTGGCAAAGTCCCGCCCCAGGCGCCGCAGCATGGTATTGTTGCCACTGTCGGCCCCGAAGTTCACCCCAGCGCAACCTGCCTTCAGAAACTGGCGCGCCAGTTCGTCGTTGAACGGGGTCGGACTACAATAGGCGTACCATCTGGCCTTGCCGGCGCAGCCCGCCTCGATAATCGCTTTGCACACCTCCAGCGCGTGGCCCGCCGGCAGGTTGAACTCACTGTCGCAAAAATGGAAGTGGTCGATGCCCTGGTGCAGCAGGACCTTCATCTCGCCGGCCACGGCCTGAGGGGGCCGCGCTACCAGGGGACCCTTGCCCAGTGGGTCGGCGCAGTAGTGGCACCGGTGGACACAGCCTCGCTTGGCTTCGACGCCTATTTGACCGCCTTCGCTGAAATAGCGCCTGTTGTCCAGCGCTGTCCTGCGCAGGGCAGGCCTCCTGGCCAGGGTTGATGGCACGGCACGGTTACGCCGTAAGGCGCCATTAGGACCGCGGTACACCAGCGCCGGGATGACGGAGAGGTCTGCGGAATTGGTCACGCACCTGGCGAGCAGCGGGAGAGACGACTCTCCTTCTCCCCAGGCGCCGAGGTCGAGGCCAAGGTAATCGAGTATGGCTTCGGGGAAAACCGAGAAGCCGGCCCCGCCAAGCACCACAGGGGCATTGGAGTAGTGTCGAATGGTTTTTATTATTTCGCCATATTTATCCAGGCAAAAGTCCTGGCTGGCGTAGTAAACGTCATCTGTATTGCGCAGGGTTACGGCGATGAGGGAAGGCTGACGGTCTCTGAAGCAGGCCTGGATATCGCGTTCCGGTTCGACGCTGAAGCACAGGTCGAGCACTTCCACCGGCAGACCGTCATCCTGGAGAGCTTCTGCCAGGTAGTCCATCGCCAGGGGCGCCACCGCCGGTTTCATCCGGTTCGGGTTAACAAGAAGAATGGGGTTCACGGGCATTTCGAGTTTTTGCTTTTATTGTAGCATTTTCCTTTGAAAACCCCTTGACAACAATGCGGTAGCTTGGCATAATGCTGACCAATGGTTAGCGCTGCCGGCTGGACAATCGAAGAAGCCGCCAAGGCCCTGGGGGTATCAGAGAAGACGGTACGCCGGCGCATCAAGGACGGCACAATCAAGGCTGACCAGATTTTGGGCAAGTACGGTCCCGAATACCGTATCCCCGAGGCGCAGATCGCCTCCCTGCGTGACCGCGCCGCCCTCGTCCTCCTCGATGACCAACAGGACACAGTCCCCCCTATCGATGCCCCGCCCGCTCCGGGCAGGTCTGCCGGCGGGGGCATTCCCCTCGACAGGGCGCTGGACATGATCAGGGAACTGCAATCGGAAAACGAGCGGCTGGCGGGGCAGATCGGCTTTTTGCAGGCGAAGTTGATGGATGCGGAGGGCAAACTCCGGTTGCTGGCTTCCTCGCGGCCACATGTCCCCTGGTGGCATCGGTTGTTTCCCTGGACAAAGTCCAGGGCCAGGCGTCCCCAACCTGAGTAAGCTATTGGCTATTAGCAATTAGCTATTAGTCCCCAACCCTCCCCTCAGCCAGACTGGTCGCTACCGCTCGACCGTGGGCCTTCTGTTTTCGATGCAGGATACCCCAGTTGCCCGACTGTTCGACTGTCCAGACTGTCCAGACTGTCCAGACTGTTTAGACTGTTCGACTGTTCGACTGTTGAGACTGTTTAGACTGTTAGACTGTTAGACTGTTGAGACTGTTTAGACTGCTTAGACTGTTTACGGTCCCCAGTCCGTGGTCTGGCTGCGGAAGGGTTCGGCCGGGGTAAAGAGCCTGGCAGTCCTGATGCGGCGAAGCCGGTTGAGGTGCTTACGGAACTCGGCCTTGAGCCTGGCGGCCTGGGCGCGGATGTCGCCCGAGGGGAGGAACTGGGCGACATCGGTGCCGGCAACCGGGGTGCTGGTGAAGCCGACGTAGGACTCGTAGGCGTAGGCGGTGGCGCCGATGGCGATGATGAACTCATCGGCGGCGTCAATGGTCCAGGTGCCGGAGGTGAGGTGCTCGCGTCCGTACCATATCCTGGCGTTGGTCCCGTCGCCGATCTTGCTGCCCAGCATGCGTAGCGACTTGTCTCCGGAGAGGGTGGCCCGCATGAAGGGCTGGTAGGTAGCCGGGCGGTTGCCGATGGGGAACTCGATGGCGTAGATTTCCACCGGGGAAAGCAGGGTATCGATGTCGATGTCGTAGGAGTCGGCGACGGTGGCCAGGTCCTGCTTGGTGGTGTAGGGTTTGACCTTGTTGTACTCGGCCAGGGCCAGGGCGATGGCGCGGTCGACGCTGTTGTCGGTGTAGCGGTAGGCGGCCGGGTCCTCGTCGTGGAGGTCGCGGCGAACCACGGTTCGCATGTCGGATAGGGCGGTCATAGGCTCCTTTCGATGGGAGAAGTCAGAAGACAGAAGTCAGAAGTCAGAAGGGGGGACGGGGCTTCTGTCTTCTATCTTCTGTCTTCTATCTTCTTAGTGCTCACAGGCGATGTACTCGGCGAAGACGTTGGTGGCGGCGCCGGAGCCGGCGTTGTAGAAGCGGAGTACCAGGGGGTTGCTGGCGTCGGCGTACAGTCCCCCGTTGGGGTAGGTCTTGCAGCCGTTGCCGGCGCCTGAGCCGTTGGTGATGAAGCCGCTAAGGTTGACGGACTGCTCGCTGCCGGCGGGCTTGAGGAATATCCTGGTCCAGGAGGAGGCGTTGTCGGTGCTCTCCCACATCCAGGCGGCGGTGATCCGGGCGGTCTTGCCGGCGGTGGGGGTGTAGGTCACGTCCACGGTGGCCCCGGCGGCCACGGTCGGGCTGGAGGTGGCGCCTACCACGGCGCCGCGGACCACGTCCCGCAGGGCGGAGAGGGCCAGGTCGAGGTTGTCGGTCTTGGCCTTGATCAGGGCCAGGGTGGTCTCGGAGGCCACGTCGGAGACCTCCAGGTCGAGGTTCTCGACGGCGGTGACCACGTCGGCCAGGGTTTTGGTTCCGGCGCCTGCCCCGGCGATGGCGTCCCTGAGGGCGGTGAGGGCCAGGTCAAGGTTAGCCAGGTCGGTGCTGACATCCCGGTTGGTGAGGGCGGTTGAGCCATCGCCGAAGTGGGTTATGGTGCGTGGCAGGGACTCATTGCCTGCCAGGTCGGTGCGTGGTGCGGCCATATGTTGCTCCTTTCAGTCGCAGAAGACAGAAGTCAGAAGACAAAGGCGAGAAGACAGAAGACAGAAGTCAGAAGACAGAAGACAGAAGTCAGAAGTCAGAAGTCAGAAGTCAGAAGGGGGAAATCCCCCTGTGTCCCCCTTTCGCAAAAGGGGGAGGGGATGGGGCTTCTGTCTTCTGTCTTCTTTCTTCGGGGAAATCCCCCTGTGTCCCCCTTTTGCGAAAGGGGGAGGGGACGGGGCTTCTGTCTTCTGTCTTCTATCTTCTGTCTTCTTTGTATTCAGAGGTCACCGGAGGCCTCGAGCTCTTCCTTGATCTTGCCGTAGCCCTTGCCCTGGGCGCCGGATTTGAGGGCGCCGGGGTTGGGGAACATGGCCCTGAAGTCGTCTACCGGGATCCACGATTCCACGGTGGTCCTGGGATCGAGCTGGGTAAGCGGGGTGATGATGACCACTTCCTTGTTGTCCCGTGTTGCGGTGCGGCCGGTGGCCCTGAGTTTGGCGATGATGTTGTCCATTGGTGCTCCTTTCAGTCGCAGAAGACAGAAGACAGAAGACAGAAGTCAGAAGGGGGAAATCCCCCTGTATCCCCCTTTTGCGAAAGGGGGAGGGGCTTCTGTCTCCTGTCTCTGTCTCTATCTCTATCTCTATCTCTTCCTCCTATCTCCTCCTCCTT
>CAZFEA010000081.1:10066-11364 GCA_964518085.1 uncultured Dehalococcoidia bacterium | reverse complement strand
TGCTTATTACCGGGCATGCCATCGCCGAATTGCTTCTGGTAGCGGCGCTGCTGCTGGGGCTGAGCAGCATTATTACCATGCCCTGGCTTACAGCACTGGTGAGTCTTCTCGGCGGGTTGTTTCTCTTCTGGATGGCCCTGAACATGGCACGCGAGGGACTGAGACGGACCGGCAGGTTGGACCAGAGTGCGGATTCACCGCCGAAATACGCGACACCAGACCTGGAGCGCCGCCAGACACGGTACCCGGGGTCATCCCCGACCCCAAGAATGGTGATGTCCGGCATCCTCCTCAGCGTGCTGAACCCGACCTGGCTTATCTGGTGGGCGACCATCGGGGTCGCCTTTGTCGTTTGGTCCGCCCGTTACGGGACCATGGGGCCAGTTTATTTCTACACAGGACACATCGTGGCCGATTTTTCGTGGTACAGCATGGTGTCCTTTATGGTGGGCCGGGGGCGCAACATCAGCCAGTCCCTGCACCGGATACTGCTGATTGGCTCAGGGCTTTTCATGGCGGTGATGGGGGGATATTTTGTTTGGCAGGGGATGGGATTCTGGGTTGACAGATTCTCATAAATCCCTGGGTAGTCGGGCTCGTCCCTGAGCCCGACGCGCAGGCCTGTTTCGGGGTCAGGGACGCCCCCGAATACCCTTCTCTTGTTGCTTTTGTATCAGTGAATTCTGGACAGGGGATAGGCCTTGGCCAGGGTTTCCAGGTCGTTGACGATGTAGGCGAAGGCCAGCCAGGCCCATTGGCCCCAGCGGCGATTGAGTTCCGCCGTGAGGGCGTTGACTTCCCCCCGGGGGTTTTGGGGGGTGCGCTTCAGGACAAGCTCGCTCATGATGACGACGCTCCAGACATCCAGCGTGACCGATCCCCGGCCCAGAATTATCCCCGCGGAGTATTCGCCGATGCCGGGTATGGCCATCGCGGCTTTGAGTGCCTGGCCCTCCGGCAAATCTGCCAGTTGCCGGCGCGTCATCGGATGGTCCATGACGTAGCGTGCAGCCTGCACCAGGCGCCCGGCTCGGTAGCCGAGGTTGGCCGTTTTCTTGAGCTGCTCCGGATCGAGCGCTCCAATGTCGCCTGCCCGGGGCCACAGGACGACCTCCCTTCCGTCAAAAAATAGTCCTGTGCCATAGTGCTCCAGAATGTTGTCCATCATTTTCTGGCTGCGGGCGAGGGGCGCCATCTGCAAGCAGATGGCGAGTATGACCCGGCCGAAGATGTCATTCAACCAGCCCGTCCTCATGCCGTGGAGGTCCTTGACCACCCGTGACAGGAGCCCGCCTCTT
>CAZFEA010000081.1:0-10056 GCA_964518085.1 uncultured Dehalococcoidia bacterium | reverse complement strand
AGAATCCCCGGAGGTCCACATCCCTTCCCAGCGCGTAGTCGATTTCGTCTTTTGCCCTGGCCAGTTCCGGGGGGTTCAGCCCGGACCGGGCGTACACCGCCGCGCTGACCGTTCGGTCTTCCGCCGTCATCTTCAGGCCGACAGGCTTGTCATCGAGGTAGATACCGCTCCAGAGCACGCCGTTGTCAAAGACCTCGCGGGGCGCGGACCAGTGCCAGCCCGCGGGTTTGGCGACGGTGAGCGCGAAATCAAAGGGGGCCGGCATGTCCAGTTGGAAGCAACCGGCCATCTTGAGGTGAATAGCCTTTTTGAGAGTCATGCAAGATTCACGTGGTGGCGTGGAGCAATCACTCCTGGCTCAGTCCTGGGCCACTTCGCCCTGGTGGGTTCGCATGCCTCACCTCACACCACAACCACACCGGCATGCTTAACCCGCCCTACTTCACCGCTACTCGCGGCACACGGACATAGCGGGCGTCGGCCCGGGCGTCTTCGGATAGAATCTTCTTTCGCAGTCGTATTGATGAAGGGGTAACCTCGACCAGTTCGTCGTCATTGATGAAGTCGAGACACTCTTCCAGGCTCATTTTTACCGGCGGACTGAGCTTGATAGCTATTTCCGCGGTCGAAGAACGGATGTTAGTCTGCTTTTTCTCTTTGCAGACATTGACCACCAGGTCTGCAGGCCTGGGGTTCAAGCCGACGATCATGCCCTCATAAACGGGCGTATTGGGATCGATGAAGAGGATGCCCCTTTCCTGGGCATGATTCAGCCCATACGTCGTAGCTATGCCGGCCTCCGAGGCAACCAGCGCGCCGCTACGCGAAGACGGGATATCGCCGCTCCACGGTTCAAAGCTCTTGAACACGGTATTCATGACCCCGTAGCCGCGGGTGGCCGTCAAGAAATTGCTGCGGAACCCGATCAGCCCGCGGGTCGGGATGACGTACTCCAGCCGCACGTTCCCCTTACCATCGTTGCGGAAATTGGCGGTCCTGGCTTTGCGTTTGCTCAGCATCTCGGTCACCACGCCGATGTACTGCTCGTCTATGTCGATGAATAACTGCTCGTAGGGCTCGCACAAAACGCCGTCTGCCATCCGCGTTATGACTTCCGGTTTGGATAGCTGAAATTCAAAACCTTCTCGCCTCAGGGTTTCAACCAGGATGGCCAGGTGAAGCTCGCCCCTGCCGGAAACCAGGAACACGTCGGCCGACTCGGTATCTTCGACTCGCAAGCTGATGTTGGTCTCCAGCTCACGGTAAAGTCTGTCTCGCAGTTGGCGTGACGTGCAGTAACGGCCTTCCTTGCCGCCGAAGGGGGAGGTATTGACGCCGAAGGTCATTTTGATCGTCGGCTCGCCAATCTCGATGGGAGGCAGGGCCCGGGGCGACTCGGGACTGGAGATGGTATCTCCGATCTTGACGGACTCCAGTCCGGTGACAGCGACTATGTCGCCGGCGCTGGCCAGGTCCGCCGGTCGCCGCACCAGTCCCAGGTGGGTCAGCACTTCGGCTACCTGCTGGAGTTTGACGTTCCCCTGGCGGTCGATAGTGGCCACATTCTGGCGCGGAGCAATGCTCCCGCTGAAAATGCGCCCGATGCAGATCTTACCTTTATGCGAATCATAGTCCAGGTTAGAAACCTGCATCTGAAAACCGGCCTGGTCATCGATACTGGGCCCGGGAATATGGGAAACAATCGCCTCGAACAACGGCGTCAGGTCTTCCCCGGGCCGGTCCAGGCTGGTCTGGGCGACACCCTTCTTGGCGTTGGTATAGATGATCGGGAACTCGAGCTGGTCGACATCGGTGGCCAGATCAAGAAAGAGGTCCTGGACCTCGCCCAGCACCTCGTTCGGCCGGGTATTGGCCCGGTCAATCTTGTTAATAACCACTATTGGCTTGAGCTTCTTCAAAAAAGCCTGGCGCAGCACGAACTTGGTTTGCGGCATCGGCCCTTCGAAGGCGTCCACCAGCAACAGGCACCCATCGGCCATGTTGATGACGCGCTCAACCTCGCCGCTGAAATCACCGTGTCCGGGGGTGTCGATGATATTCAACTTTACCCCGCGGTAAGTGACGGCGGTATTCTTGGCCAGGATGGTTATGCCCTTTTCCCTCTCCAGGGGATTGGAGTCCATGATGAACTCCCCCAGGAGCTGGTTATCCCGAAAGATGTGGGACTGTTTCAACATGGCATCCACCAGGGTGGTCTTGCCATGATCAACATGGGCGATTATAGCTATGTTTCGAATGTCATTTCTGATGGTTATGGTCATTTAGTCTTCCAGTACAAAGGGGAAAATTATCGGCGCCACCACAAGGAATATCAGGTCAAAGGCCAGGACGATGCGCAGGGAGCTGAAAATCTCCTCCCATGGAGCTCCGGCGATGGCCAGTTGTGAACCGTTCACGGTGGCGATTACAAGCGGCACGATTACGGGTAAGAACAGTATGGGCAGCATGATTTCGCGCGCCCTGGTGTTTGCCGCCATGGCCGCCAGAATAGTGCCCAGGGTGGCAAACCCTATCGATGTGAACACGGCCAGCACCACCAGGTGCGGTATGAAGACAGGCAAATTGAACAGGACCGAGAACAATGGAAGAATGATAACCTCGGCAATGAGAATGAAAATAAGCGAGCTTATCATCTTGCCGAAGTAAATCACCTCCCGTTCCACGGGACAAAGCATCAGTCCCTCAATGCAGCCCTTGTCTTTTTCCATGGCAAAGGCGCGGCTGAATCCGAGCACGGCGGCAAAGGCAATGGCCACCCAGAGCACCCCGGGGGCCACCGCGGCCACCGCTACGCTGCCGGGTTCGAAAGCAAAATTGAATATCAGTATGGTGAGAAAGGCGAAGACCAGGATAGGAATGCCAATATCCTTGGTGCGCATTTCCAGCACCAGGTCTTTCCATACGATGGTAGACAACCTGGCAACGTATCCCTTCACTGGTCAGCTCCGATGAGCTGGCAGTATTCCTTTATGAAGGAACCAGCATTGAGCCCCTGCCGGTTTTCCTGGAAAGCAAGCCTCCCTTTGTACATCACCGCTATCCGCGACGACAGTTCGAGTCCGTGTTCCAGGTGATGGGTGGTGACGATCACCGTCCTTTTGTGAGCCCTGTAGTCGCAGATCCTGTCTCCCAACAGGTTGGCCGCCTGCCGGTCAAGGCCTGTTTCCGGTTCGTCAAGCATCAGTATGGGCGGGTCGTGCAGAAGGGCCCGGGCCAGCGACAGTCTTTGCTGCATGCCCCTGGAAAACGTACGCACGCGGTGAGACAGGCGCGACTCCAATCCCACCTCGGCAATCAGGCTCTTGATTCGGTCCTCCAGGTCGGGCACCTGGAACATCCTTCCGTAAAACTTGAGGTTCTCATAGGCGCTCAGTTCGTCGTAAAGAAGCGTTTGATGGGTCACCACGCCTATCCGGCGCCGTATTTGGTTCGACTGCCTGGCCAGGTCGAGACCTCCGATGTTAACGGTGCCCGACGTCGGCCTGGACAATGTGGAAAGGATGCGGATGAGGGTACTCTTGCCCGCTCCATTGGGGCCAAAGATGACCAGCACGTCCCCGGGGGTAACCTCCAGGTCAATGCCACGGAGAGCTCCGTTGAGACCGTAAAACTTGGTGAGGTTGTGCGCCTCGATGCCCGGCGGCAGAGGAATCCCCGCGGCAGCGGGGATCACCCTTTGGACTGCATCAGTCTTAATAGCTGAGCCTTCTTTTCTGCGCGAATTTGGCGATAGGTCTCTTCAGGAATCTGGCCGGCCTCGAAACTGTCATCCAGGCTGGCGAGTTCCTCGAGCAACTCGTCCTCTATTACCGGGTCTGCCTGAGCAGCGACCGGCGCCGGGGCCTTCCGGCGCTTCATGAAGAAAAACACTACCGAAGCCAGGGCCACTACGACGACAGCGGAAACAACCCCGACAAAGGCTGGGGAAAGACCGGTCGAAGTTGGGCCACCACTGGCAAGTGGCGCCGGCGCCCCCGCTACCCCGCCAGGCCCCAGGGTCATGCTTATCATGACATTGGTCCCGGGCGCGAGCTCCGGAGCCGCAAATAGCTGGTAAGTCTCGTTATTCATAGTAACCGGCTGTTGCCTCTCCAGCATACTGCTCTCGATCTTTACATTGTCGCCCCTGACCAACAGCGAGTAGCCCTGGGTCTGATAGATTATGGGCCGGACATAGATGTAGGAACTGTTCCCTGACAGCGGAATCCGATAGCCATAGGCAAGGTCGATTTGACCCGGTTTCACCGGAGCGGTATATCTCAGGCCGTTTTCAGACCTGGTAACGTTCGAATCCGTCAGTCCGGCAACGTAGGAAATGCTCTCGGCTTCTTTGGGCAGGAATAAATCAAGTGTTCCCTGGCTGCCTGACGTTCCAGGCATAAACACCTTCTTGTCGATATTGAAAAGAGACCCATACTCCAGCACCGAAATACCACCGGTCTCCGGGAACAAAATAGTATGTCCTCTCTTGCTCACGATAGAAGCCGCCCCGGCGCCAGGCTCAAAGACGCTGATGTCAACATCCATGCCGGTCTTGTCTTTGTCAAAGATGAGTCCTGGGCTGTCGTAAGTTACGTCTTTATAATTGACAGTCAACACGTATCCTGCCTGGGTATCCAGACCATCAAACTTAAATTCCCCTGAGGCGGAGGAGACACTGCTGGCCGTCCCCGCAGGTTGATTGTCCTTTATTTTTTCCAATTTGACGGTCAGCCCTGCGACCGCCTCGCCGGAGGTGCCGTTAATAACTTTCCCGCGTATGACGCCAGGGTCTGCCGCCATGCCCACCGTCGCCTGGCCCAGTACCAGAAGGGCCACTACTATGAGCATGGCCGCGCGTTTGAGCAACGACAGCCTATTTTCATGACTTACTGGGGCTCGCAATCGAGCCCTGATGGTTGTTTTCAATTTCCTTCCTCGGTGACAACCGGTGCACAGGCTTCCATGCCGGTGAGCCATAGTTGTCCGTCGTTTTATGTACCAAACGTACACCATAATTATATAGTAGTTCCCATCCGTCTGTCATCGCGAACAACCCATGTAGGGGCGAGCCAGCAGGGGAGCGCTACTTCAACGACCGGATATAGGCAATCATCTCCGCCAGTTGGCGGTCGTTGACCCGCTCCCGGCCGAAGCCAGGCATGGAACCCACACCCTTCCGAATTACATCGGCCAGCGTGTCATCGTTGGCGAACCGCTTATTGAAGTCATCCCCAAACAGCCGGGGTCCAAGACCGGTCCCACCGCCCGGATGGCAGGCATTACACAGCGAATCAAATACCTGCTTCCCCGCCACAGCCTCAGGCGAGACCGGCTCAAAGACCGGCGCCCCTTCAGGCGGGGGCTGGGCCTCGGTCAGGCTGAGCAAGTAAGCGGTCAATCCCATCAGGTCCTGGTTGGAGAATCTGAATTTGGGCATGTCCGGCGGTATCCTTTGTGGGTCTTCGAGATGGCTGACCAGCCAGCCGGCGGTGAGCCGCTTTCCAACCTCAGAAAGCTCCGGAGCTGTTGTGCCTCCGACCCCGTTGACCTGGTGACACAGCGAGCACCCGTTTTCCTCGTATGCCCTCAGCCCCACTTTTTCCAGCGCGGACAGGCCGGGCGCGGGTATGGTTACTGCGGGGACCCTGGGAACGGGCGCCAGGATGGCAGCGACCGTAAGGTAGCTGATTCCAGCCATGACAAATAGCATGACGCCGATGGCCAGTTTCCGCCGGCCAGGCTTACGAGACGGATTGCGGTCATAGAACGGCAGCAGGAAAAGGAGCAACAGGCCGATGCCAGGAATCACCACCGCGGCGATGAATTCCAACTCGCCCGGGAAAAGTTTAAGAAACTCGAAAAGAAAAAGAAAATACCACTCCGGACGTGGTATGTAGCTCGTGTCCAGGGGGTCGGCCTCGCCTTCGAGGGGGACGCCAAGAACGGCCACCAACCCCAGGACCACCAGGAAAATGACCAGGGCCACAATGGCGTCTTTGTAGACCGTATAGGGATAAAAGGTCTTCCCGGCTTCCTTCAGCTCTTCGTAGCGCTTCCGGTACTGCTCTCTAAGTTCGGCCGTCGAGACAGCCGGCCCCTTTGTGCGGGTCCTGACAGTCAAGCTTCCTCATCCTTGGGCGGCGCGGATATTCCTTGCCGGACAACCATTCCTATATGTATCACGATCAGAATAATAATGGCCCCGGTAAGAAGAACGACGTGCGCTGAAAAGAATCGCTCCAGAGTCAGCGGCCCGACATCGGCTCCGCCCCGCATGGCCCGGGTAATGAATTCCCCGACAAACGGCACCGTTCCGGCGATGCTGGTTCCCACAACCGTGGCCCAGTAGGCCTTCTGGTCCCAGGGAAGGAGGTAGCCGGTAAAGCCCAGTCCCAGCACCAGCAACAATAGGACTACGCCTACGGCCCAGGTCAGTTCCCGGGGGTACTTGTAGGCAGCAAAAAAGAAAGTGCGCAGGCCGTGGGCCACCGTCATGACCACAATGCCGGAAGCGGACCAGTGATGAATGCCGCGGATCACCGAGCCAAAAGCAACATCGTTGGTTATGAACAGGATACTGTTGTAGGCATGGTCCGGCGTGGGGACGTAATACATAGTCAAGTAGGCGCCGGTGACCACTTGCAGAATGAAAAGGAACAGGGTCGCCGAACCAAGGGTATACCACCACCCCACACCACCCGGCACTTTGCGATACAGGAAGGCCTCTACCAGGGGACTGAGGTTTATCCGTTCATCTACCCACTCCCGGACGCGTTGCGCCACGGGCCGGGAAATCCGCTGGTTTGATACCCTGGTTGTCATATCTTCCGTTCCTTCCCCTCTGAATGACGCCGAAACCAAAAAGGGGTAGCAAAATCGTTTCGCTACCCCTTTATGCTACTCAAGAGGACTTCACCAGGCCATGGAATGGTCCCCTACGTCATCGTTCCGGACTCCCGTTCGTTTATGCAGGAGCCGTGTGGCACACCGGGCACATCTGGTCAGTCCGTCCGGCATGGTTGGCCGGGAACTTCGGCGCGCCAGCAATCCCTTGCTCGTGACACACGAGACAGGCGGTCCTGGCCGGCGTATGGCTGGCAGGTTGCCTGGGCGGAGGCTTGGCGGTGCCCGTTGGAGAGGTTGCGGCTGCGGGTGAGGCCGCCGGGGAAGCCGTCGCCTTGGGCGATGCCATCGGAGAAGGCGAAGCCTTTGGGGCTGGGGAGGCGCCGGCAGGGGGAGCAGCGCCCGGCGGGACATGGCATGTTGGGCACAGCTGGTCAGTCCGGCCAGCATGGTCGGCGGGGAACCTGGGAGCCCCGCCGATTCCAGCTTCATGGCAAACCAGGCAGGCGGGTCGCGCCGGAACGTGACTGGCCGGCTGGACCGGGGGCACACCAGGGGGACGCCTGGTGGGCGAAGGCTTGGGAGCCGGGGTCATGGTCTCCTCGGCAGGAGGGGGAGTCGTGGGCTTGGGCGTAGCCTTGGGCGCCGGTGTCGCCGGCTTTGGGGCCGGAGTGGTGGGTTTGGGCGCCGGTGTCGCCGGTTTGGGTGCGGGTGTAGTCGGCTTAGAAGCCGGAGTTGTAACTGCAGGAGCGGGAGTAGTTGGTTTTGGCGTTGGCGGGGGAGGGGTGGGCGTTTCCGGGGCCCTGCAGGCAGCGATTATTAATAATGCTGACATTACCACAGCGAGAAAAGTGAGGGGTAGCCACTTAGTGAGTTTCATGTTCGCCTCCTGAAGTGATTAGGGCTGGGTGGAACGAAACGGCTAATGTCTGTGGGGTTAGTAGATATTCTAAGGGTGTTACAGGTAGAAAGTCAAGGGTTTCAAGTAGATTACCTTTGATGTAACAAATATTTGATATTTCGGGCGCCTGTGGAGATCGTTTCTCATGTTCGTCGGGACGGAACTAACCCGGTGACCTTTTCGTCATATTTAATACAAACGGCACAATTCAGGCTGCGGAGGGGCGACCCTGCGTCTGCGACCGCGACCGAACAAAGATGCCTGGCCTCGGCGCGGGCACGAAAGCTGCCTCTTACCGGAAGATGAAAATTGACTACCGAAAGTACCCCATACAAAAGTACTAAGCAAACCCCGGAAAAGCCTATTGACCCCCCCCCCCTGGAGATGTATAGTCGCCCAAGGCTTCTCTTCAGGGAAGAGGCATTGTGATCAAAGGAGGATTCTGACATGAGAAACCCGTCTTTGCGAGCGCGGCGAAGCAATCGCCCGCGCGCCGAACTGTTGTTGGTCCTGGTTTCTGTCGCGTTGCTGGTTGGTGCGGTGATTGCCGCCTGTGTCAAGACAATAACCCCCGAGTTCCCGGCGACGCCTGGCCTGCTGGCGACGGCTACGGCGGGATTACCGCCGGCAACCGCCACGCCGCCGCCGTCTCCACCGGCGGCGACACTGCCACCCCCGGCCATCACCTTCACTCTGGCGCCCGCCACGCCGGCGCCACGGTCTCCTTCAGCGACAGCGGGAGAGAACATGGCTTCACCGACCACCCGGCCGGACAAAGGCAGACCACCAGGGGCGGTAGTCACACCCAAACCGCCGATTATGTCCGACGAAGAATGGAGGAAGATCGCCTTTAGCTACATTTCCGAAAAATACCAAGTTCCAATAGAGAGCTTGCAGGGTAGGGCTAGTCAGCAGGAACTGCCATTAACGGGTATATTAGTAATTGTGGGAAAGGTGGTCAAACCAGGCCTCCCGAGAGGAGGACCACAAGGCCTGCGCACGTGGATTATTGGAATAGACCGGAACCGGAAGATATACGAGAAGGATGGGATACAAGCCCTGGAGGCCGCCGAGCGTGCGGCTCGCGTGGCCAAGTACGGCAAGCTGGATCCTGTCCTACATGGGATACTGCAGCCCAAGGCACCACAAGATACAGTGTGGGTCTATATTAGCGTGCACGGCTCGCGCCACCCCGACGATATTTGGAGTGAAATCCGGGCCCGGTTCCCCGAAGCCCAAATTGATCCGGCGGGCCGACCTACAAAGGACACGCCCATGGACCTGTACAATAAGGTCATCTATCCAGAATACCAGCGACAGAAGGCCATTACCGGGGCGCAGGCGACGGATTCAGTGGCAGACCATTTGAGGGGACAGGGATATGCTGTCACGCAGGTGGCTGGCCTGCCCAGTATGCATGCTGTGCTACCCAAACGGGTTGTTTTGGAGGTCGCCCAGAGGCCAGACGTTGCTGGTATTTCCCTCGTACCTGAAGTGAAGGATAGTGCCGACATCGCCACGCCGAGCATCGGCGGACCGACCAACTGGGAACGCAGCCGCAACATCACGGGCAGCGGGATCAAACTCGGAATGATCGAGGGCGGCACTCCTGACTCCAGCAACCCCTATTTGGGGTCCAGAGTCGAGTCGGTAAGCACGCCGAACCCAGGCTTTCATGCCACGTCTGTGGCCGGAGCTGGGGCTGGCGACCATCCAAGGTACAAGGGTCCGGCTCACAAGAGCACGATCCTGGCGCATTCTACGACCTGGACCCCATATCAGGATGCCACTCAAAACCTGATTAACAACGGCGCCCGGGTTATAAATCATAGCTGGGCCAGCGCGCCAAAATCTACCTCGTTCCAGACCTCGGACCGATTCTATGACTACGTGAGCAGGTATGACGGAGTAGTGAATGTCGTTGCTGCAGGCAATTATGGCCAGGATGAAGTCGACTCTCCCGGTAAGGGGTACAATGTTATTACCGTAGGCGGAATCAGGGATTGGGACGACATTCGGTGGAGCGGCGATACAATGTTTTCCACCGGGAACAACAGCTCGAGCTGGAAAAACCCCGCTGAAGGTAACGAAAAACCCGAGTTGACCGCTCCTGGCCAGAATATGATGGTCACGGCGCATCAGGACGACCCGAACGACTCCGACAACAACTGGATCATAGATTCCCCTGGCTACCACGGCACCAGTCTTGCCGCCCCGATGGTGGCCGGCGGAACAGCCATGCTGTTTGAACAAAAGTCGTCTCTGATACTTTCACCGGAGGCGGTGAAGGCGATATTGGTTGTCAGCGC
>CAZFEA010000080.1:2184-11410 GCA_964518085.1 uncultured Dehalococcoidia bacterium | reverse complement strand
CCACCAAAACTTGACTCATTTGTTAACTTTCGCCCCCAAGAAGGATGCTACTGACTACTGGCTACTGCACGCGCAGCGTGCCTCTACTAACTACTGCACGCGCAGCGTGCCTCTACTGGCTGCTGAGCCATACTCCTTCGCCCGGACCACCCGGCACAGTCCGGTCTTCAAGGGCCATCCGCCGCCGGGCTGGTTGCAGGCCTCGGGTTCGTCTTCGGTCAGGACGTTGATATTGGATTCCCAGGCCCCGTGCAGCCACGGCTCTTCGCCCGGCAGTTCCGGAAACCACCAGCCATGCTCAGCATGGACCACGGCGGGGTCGATACCCTCGAAATGGGCCGCTTTCATGCGCACGTGGCCCCTCGGGCTCTCAAGCCAAACCCAGTTCCCGTCATCAATCCCGAGTTCAGCCGCCGTTTTGGGATTTATCTGTAACAGCGGGTCCGGGTGCCGCTTCCGCACTGATTCGATATTACGGTGCTCGGAATGGTACATGGGATGGAAGCGGCCGCCGGTGATGAGCATCAAAGGATAATCCCTGGCCAGCTCCGGCTGACTGACGGGACTCTCGAAGTCTTCCCGGTACCGGGGCAAAGGATCATAGCCCAGCTTTTCCAGGATGGTTGACTTCAGTTCCACCTTGCCGGTGGATGTGGCGAACCCCATGGTCTGGTATTTCTTGAACCGGGGCGGGGGTGAGTAAAACCCGCCTCTGGCCATGAACTCCTGGTGAGTCATGCCCATGGGAGAAAGCCGGTAATCGAATGCCTCCTCCAGGGTCTTCCAGGGCCAGAATTTCTCCTGTCCCATCCTCATGCCGATACCCCGGAAGATCTCATAATCGGTCCTGTGGTCGTAGACGCCCGGTAAGGTAGACGGAAGCGCCTGCTCTCCACCGTAAATATCGGAATCGGTGCCGGCAACGTCACTGAGATAGGGCCTTTCCAGCCACGAGGCCACGGGCAGGACGTAGTCCGCCAGCTCGGCGGAAGGGGTCATCCAGTATTCGGCCACCACATAAAGGTCCAGGCTCCTCAGGGCACGGTACACCAGTTTGACGTTGGCCTGGGTCACCATGGGGTTGCTGGCCACGGTAAGAGCCGCCCGGACCGGATATGGTTTGCTGCTGAGCATGGCCCGGTAAACGGAAGGCGCCTGGGCAAAGGAAGTAACGGTGGCCATCCCGGACTCGTGCCCCCAGACCCTCCTGATGTTACTCTGGATCAGCTCCCTGCCGGGCCAGGCCAGAAACCGAAAGCGGTCGGTGCCGACCTGCTTCTCTCTCTGCGCCGGGGAAAGCATATGGTCCAGGGCTACCTCCTCCGAAGCCACCATGGCATTGGGTCCGGACAGGTAGTCGCCGCCCTCAATGTCCAGATTGCCGGTTATGGCTACCAGGATGAACCTTGCCTGGATGGCCTCGATGCAGTCCTGCAGGTGTTCGGCGCCCATGCCGTGAATGGAGAAAGCCGGTTTATTGGTAGCGTACATGCGGGCAGCTTCGACTATCTTGCCGGCGGGTAGACCGGTAATGGATGCCGCCCAGTCGGGCGTACATGGACTTACCCTTTCCGCCAGGCTATCGAACCCATAGCACCATTTGGTTACGAATTCCCTGTCATACAGCTTTTCCGTGATGATGACATTGATCATGGCCATCAGCAGGGCAGTGTCGGTGCCCGGCCTTAGCGGGAGCCAGACATCGGCGATTTCGGCGGTCTGGGTTTTCCTGGGATCGATGACAATCAGCTTGAGACCCATTGACTTCCCGGTGCGGGCCGACTTCCATAACCGGGGGGTGCTCTGGGAAGGGTCGATCCCCAGGAGCAGAGCGCATCTGGTCAGCGACTGGGCGCCGCTCCCGGTATCTATGGCTTTCACTGTCCGGTGCCGGACGGCCCAGCCAAACATTGCCGAGCCGGTCACCACGCACGGGCCGAAGCAAATATGGGCCTGTCCCAGGACATTGGGGGTGCCGATAAGGTTGGCAAACCTGCCGGTATATTCGTGGGTGGTGCGTCCCGTACCCATGGTGATGGCCAGCGTTTCCGGTCCATATTGTTTCACCAGGGCAGACAGCTTCTGGCCAATCTCGTCAAAGGCCTGGTCCCAGGAGATGGTCTCCCACTTGCCCTCACCTCTGGCCCCGGTCCTTTTCCTGGGGAAATTGACCCGGTCGGGGTGGCTCATGAATTCTTTGGCGCCGCGGAGGCGCAAACAGGCCTCGACCGGTGGGAAGGTGGTCCTCGCCCGGGCGAAAGTGGTGTCTTCCTCGGTGTTTACCAGCCGGCCGTTTTCGCTGGTAACCCGGATGCGACATCGCGGATGACAGAACTGGCATATTGCCCTTTTGGACTCAAGTGCCATATTTTAAACCTCCAGGTTTGCAGCCGCATTGGTAGGGGATCGATAAGTCAAACCGCTACAGCACAGGGCCGAATTTGGCCTTCACCCTTTCCACAAGCTGTGGACTCAGGGTGATTTCTTTGGGAAACTCCTCTTTCCACTCAAAGGGTTTGCAGGCGTCAATCACCGCCCGGGTATTGAAAAAGGCGGTAGCCGGCTTGCGGATGGTTGGGTCAAGACCGGTGCTCCAGCACCTTCGCAGGATATCGATGTCTTTCTCGGGGTCGGACCGGGTGCAAATGGCCCATAGTACTTCCTGGGTATTGGTCGGGTCAATATCTTCGTCGACTACTGCCACGTACCGCCCATGGTACGCCCCTCCGGAGGTCAACTGGCAGGCCAGCAATGCGGCTTGCTTGGCATGTCCGGCGTACCTCTGCCTGATGGAAACGACAATAAACAGATAGCCCATTCCCTCCATCCCCACCCAGGTGCCGTTGACGTCCGGAATGCCAAACCGCTCCAGGTCCGCGTGCAACTGGGCGCTTCTTATGGCCGCGCTGTAGTAGGTCGAATCACTGGGAGGCACCGCGTTCTGCGAACCCAGCAAAATGGGACTGTCCCGGTGATAAATTCGTTCCACCTCGATGACCGGTGCTTCCGCAATCTTGCTGGCATAATAGCCGGTCCACTCGCCGAAGGGACCTTCCAGCCTTTTCCTGTCGGGCGGCGAGAAGCCGGCGATTACGATCTCGGAGTCCGCCGGGATTGGCAGGCCGGTCAGCTCCTCCTGGATGGTGGCTACCGGCCCGCCGGTCATGGCGCCAAGGTAGGAATATTCCATCCCTGCCGAAAGCGGGAAACAGCTTACACCGAAGAAAAGGGGATGATGTCCCAGCGAAATGGCCACCGGGCACGGTTTGCCCCGGGCATGCCATTTCTCACGGTGAATGCGGCCGTGCTTCCCCGGGGACACATAAAAACCCAGGGTTTTCTCGTCGTGTACCTGGATCCGGTAAGTGCCCAGATTGATTTCGTTGTTATCAGGGTCGCGCGTTATCACCGCGTCTCCGGTCCCGATGTACCTTCCGCCATCGAGCTCATGCCACCTGGGAGAAGGAAACTCCCACAGGTTGATATCGCCTCCCTCATGAATATTTTCAAGGACAGGGCCGGTGTTAACCACGTTGGCCGAAAAACGGGCAATGGCGGCGTCCCATTCCGGCAACTTGTGGCGCAGAAGGTTAAGAAGTTGCAGGTCTGAGAGTGCGGGAGGTAACCCGAGGGCCAGAGCGACATGTTTGGCCGTGGAAAGCGCCCCGGAAAGCACCCGGTAGCCGGCAGGATAATCTTTGATACGGTCGAAAAGGAGCGAGCTTGGTCTGCCGCCTTTCAGATTGAGGTCGGCCAGACAACCTATTTCGCCATCCCAGTCGGCCCCTTCAATCCTCTTGAGACCGCCGTTAGCCTCCACCTTATCCACGAAAGCCCTGAGATCATCCACCCCAGGCAAGCTCCTTTGCCCATTTTTTCTCTGTCTTTTCCAGCGCCTCCGGAGTGCTTCTTACCGAGGGAGGGAAATCTTTCTGCCATGAGTATGGCTTGCAGGCGTAGACCAGCGCCCGGGAGCTGGAAAAATCGTTGTTTTTTCTCTTTTCGGGGTCTACCCTGGGGTTGGAGGCGATGGTGCGGAAGCCCCGCAGGATATCGATGGACGTTTCAGGTTCACACCCGCTGCCCAGGGCCCACAGCACCTCGGCGGTATTGGACGGGTCAATGTCATCATCTACCACGATCACCCAGCGATGACAGGCCACTGACGAGGCGAGAGCGGCGGCCACATGCCTGGCATGGCCGGGAAACTGCTGGGCCACCGAGACAATGCACATCGGTCCGCCCCGGCCTTCGGGCGCCAGCCACACACCCTTGACGCCCGGAAAATGATTATCGAGGTCCAGCCAGAGCTCCGAAGAATCGATAATATAGCGGGCATAATCGTTGTCGATGGGCAGCATCGGTGGGCAGCCCACTATTATGGGGTCGTTTTGATGGCAGATGGCGCTGACCTTGATTATTGGATGTGGGGAGGCCTTGCCTCCATAATAGCCCCACCACTCCCCGAACGGACCTTCGATGCGGCTTTCCTTTTCGATAGGCAGGAACTCGCCTTCGAGGACTATTTCAGCATGGGCCGGGATGGGCAGGTCGATAACCGCCCCTTTCACCACCTCTACCGGCCGGCCCGTCAGCCAGCCGGCATAATCGTACTCGCTTATGCCTCTCGGAATATTGGAGCAGGCCATGGTCCACAGGAAAGGCTCCTGGCCGCACACCACGGCCACCGGGCAGTTCTGACCCCGGCTCCAGTATTTCCTGGCGATCTCAGCCCCGTGATGCCCCAGATTGGCGTGAAGGGCCACCGTGGACGCGTCGAGGGCTTGCGCCCGGTAGGTCCCCAGGTTTACCCAACCGGTGTCCGGGTCTTTTTGGATAACCATGTCGCCGGTACCGATATACCGGCCTCCGTCCAGCTCATGCCACCGGGGCACGGGGAACTCCCACACGTCGATATCGGCGCCGGTGTGGACATTTTGCTTGACCGGAGCGTTATTGACTTCGACCGGAGGCACGGGTTTGAAATCCCCCTTGATCTTGTTGCGCCACAACTTCACCAGGTCCAGCCCCCGCGCTTCTCGCGGCATCCCCAGGGTCATGGCCACACGGCGGGGTGTGGCCGCCATGTTACTCAGTACCCGGTAGCCGGCCTTGTATCCCTTGATATGGTCAAATACTAAGAGAGGCGGATCAGCCTGTTTGAGGCTCAACTCGGTGATGAGTCCCAGTTCGAGGTCCCAGTCCGCTCCTTCAATAGTCTTCAGGTGATCGTATTGCTTGACTTCAGCAATGAACTCTCGCAGGTCCTTGTACAAGCCTACCTCCGTTCACTTTCGCCGGAAAATGGGGCCTAAAATCATCGGAGACGACCATCGTCTAAGTAGCGCCTATTATAGCATGGCCGTCAACAGGTTGTTCCGCCCCGCGGCAGGGAACGATCAAGCCAGGTGGCCAGCTATGTCGCTCAATCCCAGGGCGGCCAGCCTCTCCGGAGACGGGGCGCCCGACTTCTGGTCCCAGCCCCGGAGGTCATAGTATTCGTCCAGGAGCCGTCCGATGGTCTGGCGAGATAATATGGCGCCCCTGGCTGGTCCCTCCGTGATTGGTTCGTCGAAGAACCGGTCGGGCCAGGTGTCGTCTTTGCGGGTGAACCCCTGGCGCACGGCGCATACCTTGAAAAGGGTAAAGACCCTCTCGCCAAGCTGCATCAGCTCCTCAGAAGAGACGTCCTCACCCATGTAGCTGCTGTAGAGCCGCGCCAGGTATGTTGGACCCAGGGCAAGCTGGAAGCCTGAAGGGAAAAAACACAAACCCAGGCTGTTGGCGACCGAATACAGGTCTTCGAACCATTTGGCCATGGCTGGTTTTCCCTGCCAGGTGTCAGCAATGTCACCGGGAGCCAGGCCTCCATATATTTTTTCTTTAACGTCATCGAACATGTCAAACTTGTCGTGCCACCAGTTAGGGTTGTAACGTTCGGCATGGCAATGGGTATTCTTGACGTTGTCGCCGCCCCTGGGATTGGTGAGCGAGCCAAACAGCCAGCCCCTGCGGCCGGCCCGTGGATCGGGCAACATCATTTCCATTCCTTTAATCGCCATCACATACCGGCCCGCACCACTGCCAATTATCTTTGCCGCCCGGCTGCTGCCTTCCGCCAGGATATCGCCAAACCCCTTGCGCCAGGCGATACGGTGGAGCAGCTCGATCGTCGCTTCCTCGTTACCCCAGCTCAGGCACAATCCCCCGGTATCCGCAGTGGTCAGAATACCGCGCTGATACAGTTCCATGGCGAAGGCTATGCTGCCGGAAGCGGAAACGTAGTCCATCCCCAGTTTGTGGCACAGCTCCTTGCACTTCCATATCGCCGGTATGCTCTCAATGGCGCAGTTCGCACCCCAGTCCATGACCACCCCGGGCATGTAGGCGCGGTTGGCTTTGGCGCCGGTGTATTTTCCGTCCGGCACGGTCACCAGGTCAAAGCAAGAGATGGGACACGCCCAGCATGTTTCAGCTTTTACCGCTTTGTACCTGTGGGCCTCGCCCGCGCCCCGGGTCTCGGTCCAGCGGGGCAGGATGCCAGACTGATAGTTTCTGCCCTGCATGCAGCCGCGCAGGAGCGACTCATTCCTGGGGTCGGTCGGCGCCCCGGGATAGTGTTCGGCGTTTTTCGCGGCGATAAGGCGTTCCCGTGCTTCACGGGACGCTTTCCGGAATTCGTCTGGTCTGACCGGCGCCGGCCTGCCGGTGCCGCGCACGGCAATGGCCTTCAATCCCTTGGAGCCCATGACCGCCCCGGCGCCGCCGCGAGCGGCGACATGATAATAATCATTGACCGGACAGGCAAATCTGACCCTGTTTTCACCGGCGGGACCGATGCACATCACCGATACCGGCGCCGTCGGCATGCTTTTCAGTTCATCCTTTATGAGGTCGGTTGTCTCGACCGTATCCTTCCCCCAGAGATGGCCTGCCTGCCGCAACTCGATCGCATCGTCGTCGATACAGAGATAGACCGGGGTGTGTGCTTTGCCTCTGACTATGATTGCTTCGAAACCGGCATGTTTCAACCTGGCTCCCCACACTCCACCGGTATTACCGGTGCCGATGTTGCCGGTCAAAGGGGACTTATTGGTTATCTCGGTGCGGCCGGCGCAGGGGGCGCCGGTACCCGTCAGGGGACCATTGGCGAAAACCAGGATATTCTCGGGGCCGAGAGGATCGATATTTCGCACCACCTCGTCGAGCAGCATCCGGCACCCAAAACCCATCCCGCCGACATAAGTCCTGGCGAAGCCGGGCTCAATCTCCTTTTTGACCACCTGCCCTGTTTCCAGATTGACGTCGAGCAGCCTGCCCGGTCCACGCACGATGTTCTTCCGTCCCTTCAAATGCAATAGCGGGTTTCACCCGGACTGCGGTAGCTGTAGAAAGCCACCAACCTACCAGGACGTGTCATTATAGCACCTTTTCGCGGACCGGCGACGAACTCATTTGACCTGCTGCACTAGCCATAATATAATGCGCCCACTTGACCAAAGATGTCCTGCAGCAGCGAAGCGGCGCGTTCACGCGCATCGGGCAACCCCTACGTCAATCACCGAAGGTTGAACCTGAGCGCCCGGTAAGACAACGCCCATGAGTTTCCAACAAGCCAGAGACAGTATTTACCGCACCGTGCGCGGTCCCAGGCGGCACTGGTGGACCCTGTCAGTCACTGCCACGGCCACCTTCATGACCACCTATGATCTTGGCGCCGTCAGCATGAGTCTCCCCCAGATAATGACGACGTTCAAGGCCAGCTTGACGCTCACCAGTTGGGTGCTGCTGGCTCAACTGCTCACGGCCACCGCCTTGCTGCTACCCGCGGGCAGGCTGGGCGACATAGTGGGACGAAAGAAGATCTACAACCTGGGTTTTCTGGTATTCATTTCCGGCTCACTGCTTTGCAGCTTTAGCCAGAATCTGACCCAGTTGATCCTTTTCCGCATCTTTCAGGCCGCGGGCGCGTCGATGCTGCAGACCAATAGCTTCGCGATAATAGGTGCGGCATTCCCGGACCGGGACCGGGGTAAGGGGCTGGGTTTCGGCAGCGCCATGGCGGCTATCGGGACCACCTCGGGTCCCGCCATCGGCGGCCTGATATTGAGCACTCTTGGGTGGCGCTGGATATTCTTGATCAACGTTCCGGTAGGCATTATCGGGGCCATCCTGGCCAGGATCATCATAGACGAACGACTGGTATCCGTTCCCCCCGACAAAGTGGTGCGCAGCTTCGACTATGGTGGCTCCTGCCTGGCCACTCTGGCCATAGGCTCCCTGCTGGCCGGGCTAAGTTTCGGGCAGGCGCGGGGTTGGTCGGCGCCGGAGACACGTATCTTGCTGGCGACGGTGCCCCTGGCAATAGCTGCCTTCGTGCTCTTCGAGTCCAGGAAAACTCACCCGCTATTCGACCTCGGTTTGCTGCGGAACCGCACTTTCGCCTTTAACAACATTGCCCGGTGCCTGCTGTTTATGGCCATGGCAGCCAATATCCTGCTCATGCCCTTTTATCTGCAGGTAGTACTGGGCTATTCTCCTCTTGAGACGGGCATGCTTATTGCCCCAACCAGCCTGATCGCCGGAGTAGCCGCGCCGGTCGCCGGCTGGTTGACCAACAGGATCAGCGCCAGATACCTGAGCTCCTTCGGCATGGCCACCATGGGGGCGGGGCTGCTGCTGGTAACACAGTTGAAAACCTCCTCAACCTACCAGGATGTTGTCTGGCGCCTGCTGGTCATCGGGCTTGGGTACGGCCTTTTCCAGACCCCCAACAATACCTCGATAATGGATTCGGTACCCAGGGACAGGTTCGGGGTTGCCGCAGGTTTCATGAACTCGATGAGAGAAATCGGGCGCTCGGTGGGCGCCTCTATCGCCAGCGCTGTGGTAGTTACCAGCATGGTTTCAATTGTGGGTCCGTTTTCCTTGTACGGGATCAAATCCGGAGGGACCACCGTGCAAGGCCCGGAACTGCAGGCTTTCGCCGGCAGCATTGACAAAGCGTTCCTGGTGGCATCGCTGATTTGCCTGCCCGGTGTGCTCGTTTCCCTGATGCGCGGCAGAACGGCAAGGGACAGGGGAGAAATATTGAAAAATTGAAAGATTGAAAGATTGAAAAATTGAAAGATTGAAAGATACCCGTGATGGCCAATGAAGGAGGAAATTCTACGATGACCGAACGATTGCTGGAAAGAAGAAAGGAACCTGAACCCGCGGAGACCCT
>CAZFEA010000080.1:0-2174 GCA_964518085.1 uncultured Dehalococcoidia bacterium | reverse complement strand
CCTTGGCGACATGTCGACCAGGGCAATTAATGAACTGATGCGGCAAAAGGAAAACGGGAGGGTAATCATCAAGGGCAAAGAGATTGATTTCGAAAGCAACCGGCAGGGCGTGGTGAAATGGCTGCTGCATCGCAAGGACTGGGACAAGGTGGGCGCCCCGGGGTGGCATATGTTCATCAATCACATTCAGAAGCACTCCGGCAAACATATCCACCAGGGCGGCCTGGTGCTGTTCGTTCTCGAAGGGGAGGGGTACACGGTGGTTGATGGTCAAAGGTTCGACTGGCAGAAGGACGACCTGATTGTCCTGCCGGTCAAACCCGGGGGCTGCGAGCACCAGCATTTCAACATCGACCCGGCGTGTCCCGCGGAGTGGCTGGCATTTATCTACCACACCATGGGAGATGTGGTCAGCGTGGGCAAGCATCAGGTCGAGGAGGCCCCCGGCTGGAAAAGGCCCGGAACCCATGTCTAATACCAAGGCACTTATCCCGTCTCCTCTCCCCCAGCGGGAGAGGATTAAGGTGAGGGGGTCAGGGAGAGGGGATCCGGATATGGCTCAATCGCTGTTTTCGGGATCTCCCTCGCTATTGACGGGCGTGCTATAATTGGTCATCCAATCCGGTGGATAGTCGTTAACGATGTACGCATACGAGCTATTTCTGACCCTGTCATAAAGGAGCTACCATGAGATTGGGCTGGGTGATCGATCTCAAAATGTGCATCGGCTGCAATACGTGTGTCCTGGCTTGCAAGTCGGAGAAGGGCACTCCCCCGGGCATCTTCTATAATAAGGTGCTCGAGAAAGAGGAGGGCACCTTTCCCGCCGCCCGCAGAATCTTTATCCCGACGCGTTGCATGAATTGTGAAGATGCTCCATGCCTGAATGTCTGCCCCACCGGGGCTACCCATCGTGATGGGCGGGGCATAGTACAGATCGAGGCCGAAAAATGCTCCGGTTGCCGGGCCTGCATGGTGGCCTGTCCCTACGATGCCCGGTCCATCTGGGATGGCAAAACGAGCTACTACCCGGGCAGTATTACCCCGTATGAAAAAGAAAAGTATGCCAACCACGTCGTCGGGGCAGCTCAGAAGTGCGACTACTGCGTGGAGAGGCTCGAAAAAGGCTTGCGCCCCTATTGCGAGCAGACCTGTTTAACCGGAGCATTAATGTTCGGGGACCTGGATGATCCCGCCAGTGAAGTAAGGCACGCGTTGGCCGCCGGTCGCTCGTCTTTCCGGCTGAGGGAAGAGCTGGGAACCAAACCCAACGTCTACTATCTGGCTTAGACGGCAAGGAGAAACAAGATGACGACCACCACGCCTGTCAAGAACAAGGAAGATGTCTGGATTCGCACCGTATGCCATATGTGTCTAGGGGATTGCGGCATAATGGTCCACCGGGTCAACGGTGTCGTGGTAAAGATCGAAGGCGACCCCGCCTCACCCAACGGCAAGGGGAAAATATGTTCCCGGGGTCACTCGTCTATCATGGCCCTGTATGATCCCGACCGTCTCAAGTATCCCCTGAAGCGCACCAATCCCGAAAAAGGGATCGGGGTCGACCCTAAATGGGTGCGCATAAGCTGGGACGAGGCCCTGAAGACCGTCGTCGAGCAATTGGACAAGGTCAGGAAGGATGACCCCCGGAAACTGGTCATAGCTACCTTTGACCAGGAGCAGGGTACCGCTCCATTATTCGGCCCGGCTTTTGGAACGCCCAACAACAACTGGGGAGTGTACTTCTGCGGCAACTATCTGCACTCGTCGATGTACCTTACCAACGGCACCTTTCACTGTGATTTCGACACCAGGCACTGCCAGTACCTGATGCTTTTTGGCAACCAGGCCGGGTTTGGGGCTGGACTCAATCCGAACATTACCGCCCAAAATGTCGCCGAGGCCCGCAAGCGGGGCATGCGGGTGGTAGTGGTAGACCCCTTCTGCAGCAATTCCGCGTCCAAGGCGGATGAGTGGGTGCCCCTGCGCCCCGGCACTGACGGCGCGCTGGTGCTGGCAATGATGAACGTACTTCTTAACGAGCTGAAGATATACGATAAGGAATTCCTGGGGTTGCATACCAATGCCCCATATCTGGTAAAGAACGACGGCTATTATATCCGGCGGGACGGCAAACCCCTGGTCTGGGACCTCCAGCAGGGCAAGGCCCAGGC
>CAZFEA010000079.1:5256-11412 GCA_964518085.1 uncultured Dehalococcoidia bacterium | reverse complement strand
TGGCAACCGAGCCGATGTCCACCAGGTTGATGAACTCCATTTGCCGGCGGCTGCGCACCCCGCCGATCTTCTTTTCCTTGGAATAGTCGATCAGTTCCCTGGGTAAGGGAATGCAAATAGCGCCTTCCTTTTCCATGCGGGCCAGCAGGTCCGGCGCCAGGGTCGTCTTGTTGATCAGTACCGCCGAGCCAACGGCGCCCGGAGTGCCGTCCGGCCGCACCCGGTCCAGCGACGGCGCCCCGGCCCTGGTGGCGATGCTGACCCGGTCCCCGTAGGCGGGACAGCGATAGCAAATGCACATCATGCAGCCCTGTCCGTAACGCTTGCAGATATTGATGCCGCCGGAGGTCCCCGGGGCGTCAACGAAGGCATCGGCCCTCACCTTCTCCCTGCTGGCGAGCTTTACCGAGTTGATAGTGGCGCCGTCTTTTTCGATGTCCGTAACCCGGGTCTCCTTTCGGAGCTCGATCCCCCACTTTTTCACCAGGTTCTGCATGGTGGCATCCACTTTGGAGGTATTGTAGATATATCCATGGAGCTCATCCACGATGTTGCCCCGGTGAAGCAGGATCGATTCCAGGGCCTCGAACACGTCTCCACCCCCCAGCGCCTTGGCCTCTTCCGCCGCCACCAGCTTACCGTTGAAGTTCATCCGGCCGGCGCGCAATCCGGACCCGGCCAGCATGTCGGTCTTTTCAAAAAGTGTGACCTGTGCCCCGGCCCGGGCGGCGGCGACGGCGCTGGCTATGCCGGCGAAGCCCCCACCGACGACGGCCACTCTGGCTGATGCCATGATACCTCCTCTGGAAGCGAATTAAGATTTAAGATTCAAGATTTAAGACGCTATCTCTTATCAATTTCCTTTTCCCTTTCCCCTTTCCCCTTTTCCCTTACCTCATCAATTGGGCGCCAAATATCTCCCTGGCGATTTTCATGGCTTCACCCTGCATCTTGTAGAAGGTCTCGTCGGTCAAGAAGGCTTTGTCCTGGGGCCCGGCCATCTTGCTGGGGTCTATCCCCGGCACCGCCACGTCAATTCGTGCTGCCGGCGAGCCGAACCCTTTGTTAAAAGCTATCTGCCCTTCCTTGCTGAGAATCCAGTTGATGTATACTGTCGCGGCATTGGGATGCACCGGATTCACCGCCACCTCCAGACACCCGGAAGCGGGATTGATGCTGCCGCCCTCGGCGACGCGGATGATGTTTATCGGGGCCCCCATTGCCTTGAATTCGCTGGCGGTGGCGTGCTGCGCGCCTATGCCCACGGCAAACTTGCCCTTGGCGATCCATTCCACGTGCTGGCGCACGTCGCGGGTTATTTCCGGCCTGGTCTCGGCTAGCTGGCGCATGAATTGCTTACCGCCCTCAAGACCGTAGGCATCGGTAATAAGGAAAGTGGCCCAACCGGCCCCCGCACCGGCCATGGATGGGTCAAACAGGGTAACCTTGCCCTTCCACTCAGGCTTGAGCAGGTCTTTGTAGCTGGTTATCTGGCCTTCCTTCACCAGGTCGGTATTGACCGCCGTGTAGGTAGTAAAGGCGCCGTTTAAGGGAATAATCGTCTTGCCTTCGTCCAGGAACCGGATCTTGCCATCTCGCCATCCCTTGGCATCGGTAACCTCGGGCAAAACAAAGTACGGCTCCAGGGGGGCATAGGCCCCTTTGGGTTTCATGGAAAGGATGGAGGTGCCTCCGCCCATCTGGAATATGTCCACCTGCTTGATGCCGGCGGCATTCTCCCGGTCCCAACGGGTGGCAAGTTCCGCCGATTTACCGATTACGAATTCGAGCTTGATATTGTATTTCTTTTCAAAGCCCTGGACCAGGGATTCCCTCAGGTCGGGATTGATCTCGCCGTAGATTGTCAGAGTGCCCTCCTTCTTGGCCGCCGCCAGTACCGTGTCCCATTTTTGTTGCCAGTTGGGGACCGCCGCGCCTTTAGCCGTAGGGGCCGCTGTTGGCGCCGGCGTGGCCGGGCCTGCCGGCGCACAGGCCAGGGCCAGGACAAATACTATCATCGAGCCCACGATAATCAAGAACGATTTGTTCATTTTGCCTCCAATTGTTAAAGCACTAATAACGAAATCCTAAATACCAAACAAATACAAATTACCGAATGTTGAATTTCAAAACGTTTTGATCATTCGTAGTTACGAAAATGTCGCCGTCTCCCCCTTTGAAAAAGGGCAAAATCCCCCTGTATCCCCCTTTTGCGAAAGGGGGAGGTGGACTGGGCCTCCTCGTGATAATAGGCCATTTTCACCCTTCATGGCGCGCCCTGGCAAGGGGGCATGGATGGTTGGTCCGAAAAAACCGGTACCACAGGCGGCCCTGCCTGTGGAGACATGGTTTTTCATCCTTCATGGTGCTCGCTCGCGAGCATGGACGATTCATTCGGATTTCGATATTGTTTAGAGTTTAGATATTCGGATTTTGGATTTATTTCAAGAGGTGCCCAAATATCTCCCTGGCTATTTTCATTGCTTCACCCTGGACCTTGAAGAAGTTCTCGTCGGTCAAGAACGCCTTTTCTCCGGGCCGGGGCGACTTGGTCGGGTCGATGCCCTCGATCACCAGGTCCTTGCGTATGGGCGGATTGCCCGCGGGCTTGTTGAGGGCAGTTTGTCCCTCTTTGGTGAGCAGCCAGTTCATGAACACGATAGCCGCGTTGGGGTGAGCGGGGTTAGCTGCCAGTTCGACGCAACTGGCCCCCGGATTGATATTGCCGCCCTCGATGAATCGCTGAATGGTGATGGGGGATCCCATCAGCTTGAATTCCACGGTCAGGGCATGCTGGACGCCCATGCCCACGTGGTATCTGCCGCGGGAGACCCATTCGATGGCCTGACGGGTGTCCTTGATAATCAACGGCTCCGTGGCCGCCAGTTGCCGCATGTATTCCTTGCCGCCTTCCATGCCGAAGGCATCGGTGATCATGAATGTCGCCCATCCCGCCGCAGCCCCGGCCACCGTTGGGTCCATGAGTACCAGCTTGCCCTTCCATTCCGGCTTCAAGAGGTCCCGGTAACTCTGGATTTGTCCCTCTTTTACCAGGTCGGTATTGACCGCAGTGTAGGTTGTAAACGAACTGGTCATGGGAATGATCATCTTGTCCGAATCCAGGAAGCGGAGCTTGCCGCCCTCCCAGGCGCCGGCGTCGAGGACTTCAGGCAACATCAGGGCGGGCTCCACCGGTTTGAACGCCCCCTGGGGTTTCATCGATAGTATTCCTGTGCCGCCCCCGATCGAAAAGACATCGGCCTGGTTGACCCCGGCAGCCTTTTCCCGTTGCCAGCGCGGGGCCAGTTCGGTGGCCCTTCCCACGACAAACTCAATCTTGATGCCGTACCGGTTCTCAAACGCGGCCGCCAGGGCTTCCCTCTGCCCGGGAGTCACCTCGGCGTAAAATACCACCACGCCCTCCTTTTTGGCAGCCGCCAGTGTCTCATCCCATCTCTTTTGCCAGTCCGGCGCCGCGACCGTCGGGCTGCCTGCGGCCGGCGGCTGGGCCGGACCCGGAGCTCCGGACGGCGTGCATCCGAGCACCGCCGCGGCCAGCAGCATACCCAGGATGGCTGAGATAACAATTATGGTTTTCTTCATTGTTTTGTCTCCTCCTTTTTAACCACAGAGGACACGGAGGCCCGCAGAGAAAGACCTGGTCACTCTATTACAAGACTCCAGACCCCTAATAGCTATTGCCTTTTGCCTTTTCCCTTTTCCCTACTTCATCAACGGCCCAAATATGGCTTTGCTCATCGCCAGGTATTCGCCCTGCAATATGAAGAACTGCTCATCGGTCCAGTGGATCTTCTCCCCGGGCTGGGCGATGGCATCGGGGTCGATGCCCCTATCGGTCACGCCCACCCTCACCGCCGGGGCCTTGAATCCCTGGCTGAATACTTCCTGCCCTTCGGCTGAGAGCAGCCAGTTGAGCATCAGCCGGGCGCCATTGGGGTGAGCCGGTTGGGAAGGCAAAGCTATCATGCCCCCGCCGGGGTTCACCTGGCCCCCTTCGTTCAGGCGGGCCAGCTTGATTGGAGCGCCCATCTTGCTGAAACTGGAGACTTCCTCGCGGCGTACGCCGGCGCCGATGGCGAATTTGCCCCGGGCGACCCATTCTACCTGTTGCCTGATTTCTTTGACAATGGTCAGGTCCTGGGTGGCAAATTGTCTGAGGAATTTTTCCCCTTCAGTCGGACCATACAGGTTATACATGATGAAGGTCACCCATCCCGCCGAGGCCGCGGTGGTGGTGGGGTCAAAGAAGACGATCTTGCCCTTCCATTCGGGCTGCAACAGGTCGCGGTAGGACCTTAGCTGGCCTTCCTTTACCAGGTCGGTGTTGTAGGCCGTGTATGATGTGTAAGCGGCGTTGAGTGGTATGACCATGCGGTCCTTGTCCAGAAAAGGAGTCTTTCCCTCGGGCCAGGCTTTGGAATCGGTTACTTCGGCCAGGACCAGATGCGGTTCCAGCGGCTGCAGGACGCCCCGCGGTTTCAGGGTCGTCAGCGTGGTGCCGCCGCCGGCGATGACCACGTCTACCAGCTTCAGCCCGGCGTCGTATTCCCGCAAGAGCCGCTGCGCCACCTCGTTGCCGCGGCCGATGACGTGCTCTACTTCAATGCCGAACCTGGTGCGGAATTTCTCGGTTATGGGTAGTGAGGCCTCCGGCCCGAGGCCGGAATAGATCATGATCTTCCCCTCCCCTTTGGCGGCGGCCATCGTCTTTTCCCAGTTGCCCGCCGGCGCTGCTGCGCCTTTTGAGGCCGGAGTGGGGCTGGCGGCGGTGCCCGGAGGCGGGCCGGCCGGGGATGGGTTGCAGGCGGCGATAATCATGGCCACCGCGAGAAAAGCGGCCATTACCGGAAAATGAAGTCTGCCCATGCGAGACGTTCCCATGCTTATTCCCCTTTCTTCTGGATACTGATTATGCCAGGTCCCAGCCTGCTGTATTATCGCCAAATGTATGAGCACATGTCAACCGCAATGGTTTCGCCTGAAAATAGCGATTGAGCCGTCAATTTCGTCTGAACTGTCAAGTTTTTGACAGATTCTGGACCTCCCCAGGATTAAAATGTAAGGTCACGAGCCTTTCAGGGTAGCGGCATGAGGCAACTGGAAGGGGCGTTGCTTCAAGGCGAGACGGCTCAGGCCTCCGGTATGGCGTAAAAGCCTGGGCCGCGGCGGTCCGTAATTTGGCAAACAGCCCCTCAATTGTTTGACCGGGAGTGCTTGGAATTAACCGGGGAAGGAAAATATGATGCTCAAGCTGAGGCACGCACCAGGGTCCAGATCTATTCACCATCTGATCCTGCTCATCACAGTTTTCGCCGTCCTGCTGGCAAGCATCCCGCCGGCGCTGGCCGCGGGTTCGTCAACGGATGCGGGCGACGGGGCCAGGGGCGGGGCCGGCGCCCCGGCTACCGCTGATACCGGCGGCGGCGAACCGCATCTCCAGTTCATCTCCGGGGGCCATGTCCTCGGTTTCGGGCGGGACGGGTTCATCCTGGCCGCGGCCAGCCACATGCTGCGGGTGGACTTCCTGGACTCCAGGGCCGTCTCCCCGGAAGCAGAAGGGTATGGTCCGGGAGGGAATGGGGCCGGCGCCGCCCTACCTCTGGGACGGGTAACCTACCGGGAGCTGTGGGACGGGGTGACGCTCGTGTACGAAGCCAGCGGCAGCGCCATTGTCAAGAGCACCTATCACGTGGAGACGTCCCGAGGCGATGCCGCCGGGCGCATCCGGCTGGGCTACAACCGCCCGGTGAGACTGGATGCGATGGGCAACCTGGTGGTTGCTTATGAAAACGGGGTTATCACCGAGCTGGCCCCGGTGGCCTGGCAAGAAGCCGGCGGGGAAAGGAGGCCGGTAGCCGCGGCCTATGTCCTGTATGGGGAACGGGCGGTGGGGTTCTCCCTGGGCGACCATCTGCCCGGCATCCCGGTGGTGATCGACCCCGAGACCTACTGGAGCGTCACCGTTGGCGGCAGCGGAGAAGACTACGGCAAGGCCATCGCCGTGGACGGCAGCGGCAACGTCTATGTCGCCGGAACCAGCTTCGCCACCTGGGGGTCGCCGGTGCGGGCCTATAGCTCAAGCAATGACGCTTTTGCCGCCAAACTCAGCAGCAGCGGCGCCCTCACCTGGAATAC
>CAZFEA010000079.1:0-5156 GCA_964518085.1 uncultured Dehalococcoidia bacterium | reverse complement strand
CAGCAGCGGCGCCCTCACCTGGAATACCTTCCTGGGCGGGACCGGCTGGGACGAGGGCAGGGCCATCGCCGTGGACGGCAGCGGCAACGTCTATGTCGCCGGGTTCAGCGCCGCCACCTGGGGGTCGCCGGTGCGGGCCTATAGCTCCGGCAATGACGCTTTTGCCGCCAAACTCAGCAGCAGCGGCGCCCTCACCTGGAATACCTTCCTGGGCGGTAGCGGCTGGGACTACGGCACAGGTATCGCCGTGGACGGCAGCGGCAACGTCTATGTCGCCGGATACAGCCCCGCTGCCTGGGGGTCGCCGGTGCGGGCCTTTGCCGCCGATAACGATGCTTTTGCCGCCAAACTCTCCAGCAGCGGCGCCCTCGCCTGGCATACCTTTTTGGGAGGCGACACGCGAGACGCCGGCAACGGCATCGCCGTGGACACCGGCGGCAATGTCTATATCGCCGGAGATATCGTTACCATGATGATGGTGGAGGACGAGCCTGGTATGCCACCGTTTCCTGTGGAGCAGTCCTCCGATGCCCTGGTGGCCAAACTCAACAGCAGCGGCAGCATTGGGGGGCCGCCGGCGGCTTCGTTCACCAAGAGTCTCAACCCCACCAGCGGCGTCGTTCCGGTCACCGTCACCTTTACCGACACCTCCGGCGGCAGCCCCACAAGCTGGTCCTGGAACTTCGGCGACGGCGCCGGCAGCTCTTCGCAAAATCCGGCCAGGATTTATAACACTGCGGGCAACTACACGGTGACCCTGACGGCCAGCAATGCCAGTGGATCGAGCTCCGCCAGCCAGACGATCAATACCTACACCACGCCGGTGGCCTCCTTTAGCAAGAGCGCCAGCAGCGGTGTTGCCCCGCTGACCGTAACCTTTACCGACACCTCATCCGGCAACATCGTAAGCTGGTCCTGGAGCTTTGGTGACGGCGCCGGCAGCTCTTCGCAAAACCCGACCAAGATTTACAACACTGCGGGCAACTACACGGTGACCCTGACGGCCACCAACCCGGCCGGCAGCAATACCTCGGCGACGCAGACGGTCACCGTTATGAGCTACAAGGCCGAAACGGAGATGACCATCGGTCTGGATACGGGTACCAGCAATTACGTTTACATCAGCGCCGCCGTCAAGCGGTTCTTCAACCAGGGTGACGGCGGCAGCGTCACCCTGGCTGACGGCATCGGCGGTTACGACGCCCAACTGACCTACAGCGCCGGCGCCGCCAGCTTCAAGACCTCCAGCGGACTGGCCCCCTTCGGCTCGCCCACGGTAAGCTACGACACCGCCGGTGGGACCAGGACTACCGTGGTCGGCTCCCAGACGGGCGGCGCCCCCGGGCCGAGGGAGCTGGTAAGGCTCTATCCCTGGCTGACCAGCGACGCGTTGACCCCGGTCACCATCACCTTGCGCTTCAACTCCATCAGCCGCGGCGGCGGCGGCACAGTGCCCCAGGACTCGGACAAGGCCAGGACCTTCCTCCGCGGCGACGCCAAGGCTGACGGCGTGGTCGATATTACCGATGCCATGTTCATCGCCCAGTACCTGGCCGCAGTGAGGAGCCTCGGCGAGACCACAGCCCTGGTCCATCCCGTTAATGCGGCTACGCCGCTTAATGATTCGGCTACCCTGGGTTCCACCATCACCATCACGGACGCGCTATTTATCGCCCAAATGCTGGCCGGGCTGAGGGGCAATGATTATGTGCTGAAATAGACAATTTGGCCGGCATACCACGATGAATCTGCGCCGCAGGGGGTTGATTTATCAAACCCAACCAGGGCTTGATGAATCAAGCCCCTACGCGGCGAGAATCAAAGCCTTTGTATTACTTCGGGCTCTTTCTCTGCCCGGCCAGCTTTTCGCCGGTGATGAAATAGTCTCCCCGCAGCGCCAGTTCGGCTTCTTCCTCGTTTTCTTTGGTCCAGTGACCCAGGCTGCGCCCGTACCAGGGCACTTTGGGCTTTAGCCTGGGCAGACCTTCCTCCTCCCACACCTTTCGGGCTTCATCCATGAACTCTTTCCTGGGCAGGGAAAGGGGCGGGTAGGGCCATTTCCTGGTGGCGTCAATCAGCAGGGCCGAGGCGCCATGGGGCGGGGGATAGCGGTGGTTGGGATCACCGGGCGGCGCCCCCGACGGGTCCAGGGCGGGGACCTTGCCCATGGTTATCTGGATGTCGCGATGCGGCTGCATGCGGAAGCTCATCGCCCAGTTAACCGAGTCGGCGTCGTTGGGATCAATGTCTTCGTCCACGACGACGACGATCTTGCCGACGCTGGGCATGATGGCCGCCGCCCCGTTGAGCGCCTGCCATGCCTGGGAAGGGTGTGTCTTTTTCATGCGTATCACCACGTACTTGCTGGCGCCGCAGCTTTCCGGCGTGGCTACTTCCAGGATGCCGGGGATGTTGCAGTCGTGCTTGAGGTATTTGAACAGGATAGCGCCGGTGGAGTATTCGCGCAATTTGCTGCTTTCGCTGGGCGGGAACTGGCTGAGGAAGGCGTTGAACAGGGCATCCCTGCGGTGGGTGATGCAGGAAATATTGAAATAGGGTCCGAATTGTTCGAGTCCCATGTAGCCGGTAAACTCCCCGAAGGGGGCCTCCCTTTCCAGGCTGTCCGTGGGTAGTTCCCCCTCCAGGACAATCTCGGCGCCCGCCGGGACCAGGAGGTCCACCGTCTTGCATTTGACCAGTTCAATAGGCTCCCGGGCGATGCCTCCGGCGATGGCATATTCCTCGACGCCGAAGGGAAGTTTAGCCGTGCCGGCGTAGGCCACCGCCGGCGACGCCCCGATGACTATGGCGGCTTTGAGCGGGATTCCCCGGGCGCGGCACTTCTCCCAGTGGGTAAACAGGTGCTGGGGAGGCCCGCACTCGATTCCCAGCCTGGTGCGGCTCTTGACCATGGAGCGGTAGTTGCCGATGTTGATCAGGCCGGTATCTATGTCCCGGGTCACCCAGTTGGCCGCGGTCAAATAGGGCGCGTTGTCCCAGCCGGGGGTCGAGATGGGTACCGGGAACTCCTCCATTCCCCCGTGCTCAAGCAGCTTGTCGCCGGTGTGGACTTCATCATGGATGGGGCCTGATTCCACCAGCCTCGGCGGAACCGGATGGAGCTGCGCCTCCGCCCATCGCTCCATGACCTCGTCCGGCTGGCACATCATGCCTATGCCGTAGATATGCCTGGATGCGGCATGGGAGGCCACCAGCACCGGAATGGAATAGTTCCGGCCTTTGGCGTCGGTCACGTTTTCGAAGAAGAATGCCTTGCGGTCTTCTTCGGGCAGCCCCCGGAACTGCCAGCGCACGATGGGGTGCAGCAGCGTGTCTTTGTTTACCGGCCGCTTGATGCGCACCAGCTTGTCCTGCTTTTCCAGGGCCGCGATATGTTCCCGAAGGTCTTTGTAGTACGCCATAGTTCACCCTTTCAGCACGTGTCCCCATTTGGCCTTGATCTTCTCCTCGAGCTCCTTGCTCATTTTTATGGCCCTGGGGAAGCGGTCTTTCCACTCGAAGGGCTTGCAGGCGTTGATCAGGGCCCGCGAGGTGAAGTGATTATCGGTGGGCTTGCGCACGATGGGGTCCAGGGGGATGCTGCGCATTTCCCTTATGATGTCGATGTCCCTGGCGGGGTCGGTGCGGGTACACAGGGCCCACATCACTTCATCGCTGTCGGTCGGGTCGATATCCTCGTCGACTACCACCACGTATCTGCCCATGGTGTAGCCGGGACAGGCCGCCAGGGCGGCCTGCCGGGCGTGCCCGGCGTATTTCTGTTTGATGGCCACCGAAATCAAAAGTTGCCGGCCCTGGTCGCTCATCCAGGCGCCTTTTACTTCGGGGACGCCGGCCTTGATGAGGTCGTTATACAGCCTGGCGCTCCTTACCACGTCCATCATCTTGCTGTATTCGTCCGGGGGGCGGTTGGGTGGGGCGCCCAGTATGATAGGGTTATCCCGGTAGTATACCCGTTCGATTTCGATGACCGGCTGCGGCTCCTCATCCTCGGCGCTGTAGTAGCCGGTGAACTCGCCGAAAGGGCCTTCCTTGCGCCTCTTTCCCACGGGCACGTAGCCGGCCAGGACTATGTCGGCGTCGGCCGGCATGGGTAGGCCCGTCATCTCTTCCTTGATCACCCTCACCGGCTCGCCCCTGACTGCGCCCATGAAATGGTATTCCGACCTGGGTTCGTGGGGCACCTCGCTGCCGGACACGGCGAAAAAGAGGGGGTGGTGGCCGATGGAGAGCACCATCGGGGCTTTTTGTCCCCGGCTGTGATACTTGTCCACGTGCAGCCGGCCGTGGCGTCCGGGAGTCTGGTGGATGCCGCAGGTGTTCTTGTCGTGCAGTTGCACCCGGTAGCAGCCCAGGTTGACCTCTCCGGTATCGGGGTCGGCGGTTATCACCGAGTGGCCGCTGCCGATGTACCTTCCGCCATCAAGCTCGTGCCACAGCGGGGTCGGAAAGATCGTCAGGTCCACCTTGTCGCCGCGCTGGATGTTCTTCATCATCGGGCCGTCGGTTACCACCGTGGGCGCGAACCTGTCCACCGATTGTTGCCATTCTTCGTACCTGGTACGGAAGATTTCCAGCGTTCCCCGCCAGCTATCGCTTTTGGGCAGGTTATAGGTGTGGGCGAAGCGCGCCGGGGTGGTCAGGGAACAGGCCACCACGCCGTAATCGTGGGGATACCCTTTGATGCCCTGGAAGTGCAGCGCCGGGCAGTTCTTCTTCCTGATACTCAGCTCGGCGATAGCGCCAAGCTCCAGGTTCCAGTCCACATTTTCCACCACCTGCAACTCTCCCAGCTCGCCAACCTCCTTGAGCCAGCCTCGAATGTCGTTTGCCATGTGGTCCCTCCGATATAGATTGAAAGATTGGAAAATTGAACCCGGTACCACAGGCCGCCGCGCCTGTGAGAGGCTGCATCGCCGCCAGCGCCTCGATTAGTCTCGCCGGTGCTCGCGCCACTCCGGTACCACAGGCCGCCGCGCCTGTGGCTCTTGGCCTTCTGATGAACGCTCACATTACTTACTGTAAACCCTCGGACCACAACCAACGGTACTCTTCCGGCCTGGCCACGACCTTCGCCTTCACCTGATTGTAAATGATGTAGTTCATCTTTTCCAGCAGTTCGGCCTCATTCCGGA
>CAZFEA010000078.1:0-11418 GCA_964518085.1 uncultured Dehalococcoidia bacterium | reverse complement strand
ACTCCAACTCCCACGCCGGCGTCCACGCCAACGCCCACACCCACCCCGGCGTCCACGCCAACGCCCACACCCACCCCGGTCCTGCCGGTGGCCTCGTTTGCGGTCTCGGCTACCGGCGCCAGCCCGGGGGCGGTGATCAGCTTCAGCGACCAGTCCACGGGAAATGCCACCGGATGGTCGTGGAACTTCGGCGACGGCGCCGGCAGCTCATCGCAGAACCCGTCGAAGAGCTACGTTTCCAGCGGTAACTATTCCGTATCCCTGACCGCCTCGAATGCCGCGGGCAGCCACACCCTGACGAGATCAGATTACATAACGGTGACGTCTACCGGCGTCGGCCTGCAGGCCGAGACGACGCTGGTCCCTGATATCGATTCCGGCGGTTACGCCGTTGTCCGCGCCGGCGTCAGCCGGATAAAGAACGGCGCCGGGGAGACCTTCGCTATTGACGGCATTGCCGGATATGGAGCCAGTCTAACTTATGATGCGGCCGGCGCCACGGTGCTGGCCGTCACCGGCGTAGCGCCTTTCGGGTCGCCGGCGGTGGAAATGAACACGCTGTCCGGCACCAGGACCAACTTCAGTGCATCGCAGACGGGTTCAAGCCCGGCAGCGCCCTTGACGACGGCCGATGTCAGGCTGCGCCTGGTGGGAAAACATAATCCCAGCCCAGCCTACGCGGCAACCGCCCTCAACTTCAACAGCATCTCCCGCGTCAATGGCGGTGGCGAGATACCACAGTCAGCGGCGGCGACCTTCAGTTTCGTCAGGGGCGACGCCAACAACAGCGGCGACGTGACCATCACCGATGCCCTGTTCATCGCCCAGTACCTCGCCGGCTTAAGACAACTGGGGACCACCGGAACAACGGTGAACGCGGTCAACGCGGCCAGCGTTTACCAGGATGGAGCCAATGGCGACAGGGTCAGCATCCAGGATGCCCTGTTTACCGCCCAGATGCTGGCGGGGCTGAGGAACGACTTCTATAACTGATTGAAGATTCAAGATCTAAGATTCAAGAGAGGAAAGACAACGGATGTTCTTCTTGGATCTTGAATCTTAGATATTCAGTCGATAACTGATTGAAGATTCAAGATCTAAGATTCAAGAGAGGAAAGACAACGGATGTTCTTCTTGAATCTTGAATTTTAGATCTTCAATCGAATATCAGCCGGGCGGGTAGGAAGTCGAGCGTGGCGTCGCTCGGGTCCGCATCCGCAGGGACCTCAAAGGCGATGCGCCCGTCCACCGCTTGACCGGCCTCCAGATTCACATTGCCCGCATCCCTGTCGCCCAGCACCTGGATATCGGTAATCATGGCTTCCGACGACACGTAAGCCGCGAGGTCGGCTCCGGTTGGGACCTGCCAGAGCTTATAGGCATTGCCCCTGGGGCGGGTGACCACCTGGCCCGAGCCGACACCGGGGGTGGTCTGTGCGGTGGCGCCGTTGTTCTGGAATTTGTAGGTCAACACCAGGAATTTCATTCCCGGTCTTGCTGAATAGGCCCTGTGCTTTCCCTCGGAGAAGACGATCACCCGGTCGCTCTTTGCCCAGTAACGGAAGGTGAAGGAGATGCCGGCCATCCCCGGTTTGTCCACGAACCGGACGGTTTCACCCCGTCTCAGGGGTGGCAGCGATGATGACGGGGGCACCACCGGAGGGACAATGTCATCGGTCAGCATCAAACGCGATTTGATGGCGGGAAAGCTGGCCTCCCATGGCGTCATGTCTTCCGGAATCTCAAAAATGACCCGGCCGGGAGTTCCGAACTCCTGGACCAGTTTGACATTGCCCCCGGTAGCATTGCCGTATTTTTGAACATCATCAACCCCCGAAAGGTAATACCGGTAAAGGTCAAGCTCAGATTGAGTTGACGGCGGCAGCCAGAGTTTGTACACGTAACCCTTGGGTTGGGTGATAATCGATCCCGTAGTAATGTCCGGCGTGGTCTGTATCTCCAGGGAGGTGTTCTGGAAACGGTACTCAATGAGGACGAACTTGTGGCCGCTTTTGGGCCGGAAAGTGTAGCTGGCTCCGCGGAATGCGGCAACCACGGTGTCGGTGACATAGGCCCGCAGAAGGGTGAAGGATAGTTTGGTGTTGGCTACCCCGGAATTTGCCGTCTCGCCCTTCATTATGTATTGGGGAGGGGTAGTAGTTGCGACCGGCGCCGGCTTGACCGTTGGCCTGGGTGTTGGCGTCGGCGCCGGCCTGGGGGTCGCGCTCGGCCTGGGGGTAGGCAACGGCCTGGGAGTCATAGTCTCCACGGGGGCAGGCGTGCGGACCGGCCGGGGCACCAGCGGCTCGATGTTAAAATCGGGCTTTGGGGTAACGGGCTCCGGCCGGGTTGGTTTGGCCACCGGAGTGGGCTTGGGTTTGGAGGCTTTGGATGATGATGAGGCACATCCGAGAAAAGCAATTAAGATGACCAGTGCCACCCACAACGGTGCGAATCTTACAGTCACTTGAGGCTCCTGATTCCCCGGAAGACTTGTTACGAAAATACCGCCGTCTCCCCCTTTGAAAAAGGGGAAATCCCCCTGTATCCCCCTTTTTCAAAGGGGGAGGTAAACTGGGTCTCCTCGCGCGGCTACGGAGATGTTCATCGACAACGGACATTGTAGCAGCATACAGGGGCAGTCACAATGAAATTGAGGCGTACTTTGGTACTATGAGTTTGGACAGGATGGTTTTGTAAAGCTGTCGCCTTTGATGTACAATTGAATCACAGGTTTAGGTTGTTTCAAACACCTCTTAATTTGCCACGAAGCCTTCATGCTCGCCTGCGAGCTCCCGCAAGGGACGAATCAAGGCTGTCATTGCGGGTAAGCCCTTCACTTGCGAAGGGTGACGAAGCAATCCCGTCAGGGAGTAATCAAGTTGGTTGCACCCTCGCGGGGTCGCATCGTTGCGCTCGCAATGACATTTTCAAAGTAAATTATCATGATGGTTGGATGACCCAAACTCCGAACATTTCTCGAAAAAAGAGGTCATCCAATGAGTTTCACTCAATTTAACTTGCACCCGACTATTATGGCCGGCGTGCGAGCCCTGGGGTATAGTATCCCCACCCCCATACAGCTTCAAGCCATCCCCCCGGTCATGGAAGGGCGCGACGTTATCGGCCTTGCCCAGACGGGCACCGGCAAGACTGCCGCTTTCGTTCTTCCCATTCTCCAGCGGCTGATGCAGGGCGCCCGGGGCAACCTCCGGGCGCTGGTTATCTGTCCCACCCGGGAACTCGCCGAGCAAACCTGCCAGGCGGTAGACGACCTGGGGAGGTACACTCGTGTCAGGAGCATCGCAATTTATGGCGGGGTAGGCATGGACCAGCAAGTCCGCAGGCTGCGCAGCGGCGTCGACGTGGCCGTGGCTTGTCCCGGGCGCCTTCTCGATCATATCTGGAAAGGGTCCATCGATCTCTCCCATGTCGAAGTCCTGGTCATCGACGAAGCCGACCGTATGTTCGATATGGGATTTCAACCCGACATCAGGAGTATTCTGAAATGCCTGATGGGCCCGCGGCAAACGTTGCTTTTCTCGGCCACCATGCCTGACGATATCCGGCGACTGGTCCAGGAGGTGCTTCACGATCCGGTGACGGTGCAAATAGGTCGCTCCGCTCCGGCAGCCACGGTATCTCACGCGCTGTATCCGGTAAAGCCACACCTCAAGACGGCATTGCTGATGGCGCTGCTGCGCCAGACCGAGACTGACTCGGTACTGGTATTCACCCGCACCAAACACGGTACCGAGAGGGTGGCCGAGCACCTGCACCGGGCAGGCTTCAACACCACTTCGTTGCAGGGAAATATGCCCCAGTCCAGGAGGCAGGCGGCCATCGACAGTTTCCGCAGAGGGCGGGCCAAGATAATGGTAGCTACGGACATTGCCGCCCGGGGCATAGATATCGATCATATTTCGCATGTTATTAACTACGACATGCCTGAGAATACCGATGCCTACATTCACCGTATCGGCCGTACCGGCCGGGTTGACCGAAGCGGCGATGCCTTGACCTTTGTCACCAGCGCGGACATGCCCATGGTACGTGACATCGAGGATATCCTCAAGGCCAGGCTGGAGCGCCGGTCTCTTACCGATTTCGATTATGCCGCGCCGGCGCCCGCATCCCCCTTTCGCAAGAGGGGGATGACAGGGGGATTCGCCCCCATGAAATCAAGACTCAAAATGTGAGATGTCCCCCTTTTCCAAAGGGGGAGGGCTTAACATTGACGAAAAGCCCTCTGTCGGGGTACACTGCGGGGAGCCATCAACATCAAGGAGGTATGATATGAAATCGATGCCAGGGTATGCCGGTAGAATAGCACGGGTGGACCTGTCGACCGGCGCTGTCAGCCATATCCCTACCGAGAATTATTCGCAGGACTGTGTCGGCGGCCAGGGCATTGCCGCCAGAATTTACTGGGATGAGGTGCCGGCCAGTGTGAGGGCCTTCGATCCCGGGAACCGCCTCATCTTCGCCAATGGCCCCTGTGCCGGCTTCCAGGGTCTGGCCGGCGCCCGCTGGGTGGTGTTTGGCAAGTCGCCGGCTACCGATCCCGAGTTTTTCAGTCATTGTAATCTTGGGGGTAGTTGGGGCGTCCAGCTCAAGGCTGCCGGCTTCGATGCCCTGGTGGTCCAGGGCAAGGCTGATAGTCCCGTCTATCTGCTGATCGAGGATGGGAAAGTGAAGTTGAGGGAAGCCACCCGCCTATGGGGGAAAGGCGCCATCCAGGTACAGAAGATTCTCAAGACGATGCATGTGGCCTCAACGAGGGTTGTCGCTGCCGGTCCGGCGGGAGACAACATGGTGGTCCTGGCCAATCTGATGGCCGATAATGACTCCAGCGGCACCGGAAGCCTCGGCGCGGTAATGGGATCCAAGAACTTGAAGGCTATTGCCGTCAAGGGCAGCGGCAAGATCACCGCGGCCCGCCCTGAACAACTGGAGAAGCTGCTGGAGCATATTGCCGGATTCAGAAAAGATAGTCCGATAACCGATGGTGGAGGCGGCGAGGGTATCGAGATAGACCATTGCGCGGGGTGCACCGAGGAACGGTGCAACCGGGGCATTCATAAGGCGGAGGACGGGAGTAAGGGCAAATTCATGTGCCAGAGCGGGTCCTATTACAAGGATTTTGCTGCGAAATACTATGGCGGGGAAGCCACGGAGATCGCCTATCGCGCCACCCGGCTGTGCGATGACTACGGCTTGAATACCAAATCGGTGTACCCGATCATAAGCTGGCTGCAGCGGTGCCATAAAGCCGGCATTCTCAGCGAAAAGAGCACCGGCCTTCCCCTGAGCAAAATAGGTAGCATGGAATTCATACAGAGCTTGCTGGCGACCATCTCTTTTCGCCGTGATTTCGGTGAGCTCCTTGCCCAGGGGCTGCCCAAAGCTGCCGCCTCTTTCGGTAAGCAGAGCGTGGAGTTGCTCTACGACGACATCGGCGCCTCCGGGGAAAGAATGACTTACATGCCCAAGGCTTTTATCAGCACCGGCATTCTTTATGCCCTGGACCCGCGGCAGCCGATCCAGCAGCTTCACGAGGTTATCCGGCTGAACATTATGTGGGTTTACTGGGCGACAAAGACGCCCGGCTTCAATCTATCCAGTTCCGTCTTCCGCGCCATCGCCCGCCGGGCGTGGGGAAGCGAGTTGGGCGCCGATTTTTCGACCTATGAGGGCAAGGCCCTGGCAGCGAAAATGATCCAGGACCGGCAACTGGCCAAGGAATGCGGCATCTTTTGTGATACTGCCTGGCCGCTCCTGTACACAGAGCACGGCCCGGACCATCTTGGCGACCCTTCGCTGGAGGGCCAGGTGCTCTCGAATATCACCGGCAGGGATATCGACGAACAGGGCTTTTACCGGATAGGCGAGCGGCTGATGAACCTCCAGCGCGCTATCCTGCTGAGAGAAGGACGGCGTGGCCGGCAGGACGACGTGCTGCCCGAGGCCTGTTTCACCGTCCCCCTGGACAACGAGCGAAAAAACCCCGACTGCCTTTTCCCGGGGAAGGATGGGGAAGTTATCTCTAAAAAGGGCGCCCTGCTGGACCGGAACCAGTTCCAGAGAATCCTGGGTGAGCACTATGAGCTGCGGGGCTGGAACCGGGAGACCGGTCTGCCGACAAAGTCCAAGCTGGAAGAACTGGGGCTGGGATATACGGTGCCGGAGCTACAGCAAAGAGGACTGTTGTCTCCCTCTTCGAAAAAGGAGATTAAGACGGCGTGAAGAAGACGAGAAACCACCAATGGGTGGTTTTCGTTGCCTATCTTGACGGCTAGCTCTATTTAGGTTACGATGTATGCTGCTTTGGCTGGCTGACCAAAATCGAATTGCGCGGCAATCCCGGATACGGGGTCATTGCTCCTGGACCTGAAGACCCTCCCGGGTACCGGCCCAGCAATAAATGACAAGCGAAATACCAGGCAAATTCAACGGTAGAGTAGTTCTTATAACCGGCGGCTCAAGCGGCATTGGGCTTGAGACCGCCAGAGTGCTGTCGCGGCATGGGGCCCATGTCTGGCTCATGGCCCGTAACAAAGACCGGATGGAATCAGCATTGGACCAGGTGCGCAGGGCCTGCTGTAATCCCGATCAGCATTGTGGCTCGGTCGTCGCTGACGTTGCCGATTACGACCAGGCCCAGCGGGCAGTGGCCTGCGTCACCGAGGAGTGCGGCAGTCCCGAAATTCTCATCAATTCAGCAGGAGTGGTCCATCCGGGTCTTTTCCACGACACCGAAATTGACATTGCAAGGCGTTTGATGGAAGTTAACTATCTGGGCACAGTGCATATGACCCGCGCTTGCCTTTCTTCAATGATAGCCCGGGGCCAGGGCCATATTGTCAACATTTCATCTGTTTACGGGTTCATCGGCGGGTATGGCTATGCCGCCTACTGTGCTTCCAAGTTTGCCATTCGCGGTTTTACTGACGCTTTGAGGGCCGAGCTCCGGCCCCTGGGTATCGCTGTCTCCATCGTCTTTCCCCAGAACACCAGGACCCCTCAACTGGATTATGAAGACAAGCTCAAGCCGGATGTAGTACGCGCCCTGGATACCACCCGCGTCATGAATGTGGACGAGGTGGCCCGGGCCATCGTCAACGGCATCCGGCGGAGGCGCTATATTATTATCCCCGGTTCTGAAGGGAGGCTGCTCTTCTGGTTGAGCGGCTTTTCCAGCACCGCCTTTTACTGGGTCCTGGACAGGATGGTGGATAGGGCTTTGAAGCGGGCGTAATTAAGGCAAAGAGGATAAGCTATGGACATCTTTGAAAAATGCTTCGAGTTCACGGACGCCAAAGAAGCCATGAGAATGGGTTTTTATCCCTATTTTATCCCTCTTACTGAAAATGGCGGTACCGTGGCCGAATACCGTGGGCATAAACTGGTGATGTGTGGATCGAACAGCTATCTGGGCTTGACGACCCATCCCAAGGTACGACAGGCGGCGAAGGATGCCATCGACCGCTACGGTACCAGTTGTACCGGCTCCAGGTTTCTGAATGGTAGCCTGGAGTTGCATGAACAGTTGGAACGGGAACTGGCGGACTGGGTGGGCAAGGCGGCGGCTATCGTCTTTTCCACCGGGCTGCAGACGAACCTGGGCACCATCAGCGCCCTGGTCGGTCGCGGCGATGTGGTTGTCCTCGACAAAGACGACCACGCCAGTATTGTCGATGGATCGAGGCTATCCTGGGGCGAAATCCGGCGGTTTCAGCATAACGACATTGCCGACCTGGACCGGGTACTATCGGGCATTTCCGACCGGAAGGGCAAACTGGTTGTTGTCGATGGCGTTTTCAGCATGGAAGGTGACGTCACGCCTCTTCCCGAGCTGGTAAAAGTGTGCAAGAGGCACAAGGCCCGTTTAATGATCGATGATGCCCATGGCATCGGGGTCCTCGGTGGGGGGCGTGGCACGGCAGCCCATTTCGGCCTGACCGAGCACGTGGACCTGATAATGGGCACCTTCAGCAAGTCCCTGGCGTCGGTGGGCGGGTTTATCGCCGGCGACGAGGAAAGCATTCATTTCATCAAACACCATGCCAGGACGCTCATCTTCAGCGCCAGTATTACCCCAGCCAATGCCGCGGCTGCCCTGGCTGCTTTGCGAGTAATGCGCGAAGAGCCGGAGCGGGTGGAGCAGGTCAACCGCATCGCCGATAGAATGCGCCGGGAACTTGAACAGTTGGGGTTTGATACCGGAAGATCGACAACGCCGATAATCCCGCTCATCGTTGGCGATGACTACCGGACGATGTTAGCCTGGAAGATACTCTTCGAGAATGGGGTTTTTGTCAGCACGGCAGTGCCTCCGGCCGTTCCCGACGGCCGGCAATTGCTCAGGACCAGCTACATGGCCACGCACACCGAGGAGCACCTGGCTTTTGCCCTGAATGCGTTTGAGGATATCAGCAAACGGCTGGCTTCCCTGCCAAGAGGCAATTTGCGGAGGGGCTCCGGAGGAGGCGCCTTTGACCTGAGAAGGGTATTCCCGGTGCCTCAGACAACGTAAGAAATCATCCGGTAGCTGGTAAGTATACTGAAACCTGTTATCTTGGCCCCTCCCCAGCACGGGCACCGTGCCGCTACGCCCCACCCAGCGGCATCTCGCAGATGCACACCGTGCCGCTACGCCCCACCCAGCGGCATCTCGTAAATACGCCAGGTCTTGTAGCGGGTCCCTCCCATGGTTTTCGACACCCGCAGAATAAGATCATTGTCTTCGAGCAGCATGGATGCCTCGGACTGGACATAACCACGGGTGATGGCGTATTCGTGGACCTCCTGGAACAGTATTGCGTCCATACCCAGATTGCGAAAACCGGGGCGGACCCCAAAGAACATTAGCCGCGTGCGCGGTATGTGACGGCGCATTAGCAGCAAGCGGGCGACACGCAGAACATCCGGGTCTCCATACCAGCGCCACCTGGGCCGCAGGGCATAGTTAGGGTCCGGGAAAAGACCCAGTACCGCCACCGGTTCCCCTTTTACCATGGCAAAGCGGACCAGCCCGGGATCCACGATCATTCGCAGCGATTCAGCCATGGAGTCGGCTTCACTATCGCAAATCGGAAGAAATCCCCAATTCCTGGACCATGCCTGGTTATAGATGTTGATTATGAGACGTACTTCGGCGGCGAGTTCTTTCTTGTTCAGAGGGCGGGTCTCGATTGCCCGGCGCGAGCGCGCCCACTCCGCCAGTTTGTTCACCCGGTCGGAAACGGGTCGAATGGCGAAGGTATACGCATGGTAGTCTTTCGCCCGTACCAGTCCGTAGCGGTCCATAAATTCGGCGTAGTATGGGGGGTTGTGTGTTAATTCGACGGTTGGCGGATACTGGAACCCGTCTATGAGGATTCCCTGTCTTTCGTGTGTGGCGTTGGAGTATTCACCCGGTCCCCGCATGATATCCATGCCGCGTGCTTTCACCCACCGGCGCGCCTCGTTAAGCAAGGCGCTGGCTACCTGGTAGTCCTGGATGACTTCGAAGAAGCCAAAGAAACCGATACGGGCAGAATGATATTCGTTGAACCTCCGGTTAATGGCGGCTGCAATCCGGCCCACGGGTCGTCCATCACGCCAGGCCAGAAAGTGGCTAACTTCGGAATGCTGGTGATAGGGATGAGTTGGGGTTAGGAGGCCCACCAGTCCCAGCAGGCGGTTGCCCAGGAGCTCACCCCGCAGAGCGGGAGTCCAATGGGGATCACCGCGGTAAAGGCGCCAGGGAAACTCGACGAACAGCTTCATCCTGGGGCTTCCTAACTGGATTTCCTCGATTTCCATTTCCGGGACAATTATATCCGAGGAGGCACTCATGTGTCATCGCCGGACGGATTGTTTGTATTAGGTAGGATTACTGATGTCCTTTGGACGCGAAGTAGTGTAAATTTAGAGAACGTTGCTTGAAGACTGGCAACGAAAGGAGGTTACACAATCATGAGACTTTACGTTGGCAACCTGGCTTATGACGTGGCAGAAGAAGAATTGCGGCAGCAATTCGCCGCCTTCGGCGAGGTCACGTCGGTAACCATCCCAAGAAATGGAAGATCAAAGGGATTCGGCTTTGTCGAAATGCCCTCAAAATCGGAGGCCGAAGCCGCCATTGCCGGCCTCAACGGCAAGATGTTGAGAGACCGGCCCCTGACTGTCAGCGAGGCCCGCCCCCGCGCGGAAGCCGGCGCCCCCAGGGGTGGCGGCGGGCGGGAACCCAGAAGGCGGTTCTAGCGCCCTGACAAAGGGCCAGTCTGCTACGCTGGCGTGCTGCCGCAGCCATTTCTTGTGATCACGCCACCCCGGGCAATGGCGCGCCACCAGATCCCAGAACCTCTCGCTGTGGTTCAGGTGCTGGAGGTGCGCCAGCTCGTGGATGACGACGTATTCGATTACCGGTTCCGGGGTCAGGATTAACTTCCAGTTGAAGCTCAGATTGCCCTTCGCCGAGCAACTGGCCCAGCGGGTACGCTGTCCTCGAAGGAAAAGCCGGTTGTAACGTAAGCCGAGCCTGGCGCTCAATTCATCCAACTTCCGCTTGATGATCCTGGACGCCTCCCGGCGGTACCAGTGCTCGAGCAGCACGGACAGTTTGACACTCCCTGAACCGAGGCTGATTACCAGCCCGTGCGGGTCGAGCCTGAAGCTATATAGCTTGTCCGGTCCCTGGTTTACCAGGAGCGGTACCGCTCGGCCCAGGTAGGGAATGTTATCGCCAGGGACCGGCTCCAATCTGTGATCGTGCCGGACGGCGCAAGTGGCCAGTTTGTTCAGTATCCAGCTTGCGTATTTCTGGATCGTTTTGGGGACATCGCCCGGATCATAGTAGCGAGGTATGGTCACGGTCAGTCCTGACCCGGGCAGGACCTGTAAACGCACTGTTTTCGCCCGCAGGCTCCGCTTCAGCCAGTAGCAAACAGGTTTACCGTTGACGGTGGTCTTCCTTTCGCCAAGGAGGATAGGTCTGCCTTTGTTCGTTGACATCGCAGTCGGGATTTTACCACTTTTTAGCTGGTGCTTCGACAGAGCGTATTGTGCTCGCCGGAGTTTAGCTGTAGCATAGTTGAGGCCCCACCGGAATTAGGATCGAGGAGTCAATATGCCTAAATGGACCGGCCCGCTGGAGAAGGTTGACGACTTTCGCTGGCGGATACCAAAGAGCTACAAGCCGGGCATGCGTGTTCCCGGCCTGATCTATGCCGACCAAAAAATGATGTCGCAGATTGTGGAAGACCAGTCGCCGGAACAGGTGGCCAACGTGGCTTTTCTTCCGGGAATAGTCAATTATTCGCTGGCCATGCCTGATATCCACTGGGGTTATGGTTTTCCCATCGGTGGTGTTGCCGCCATGAGGTTCGAGGATGGGGTTGTTTCTCCCGGCGGTGTGGGCTTCGACATAAATTG